>VAZF01000446.1 GCA_005888425.1 Alphaproteobacteria bacterium | reverse complement strand
GCAGCAAATTTACCGCTGCTTGCCGCTGTTTCGCGTCGCTTCTGCCCAACACGTGCGAATGATGGCATAGGAATATGGCAATTTTAGCGTCGATGTCGACGAGCCCGCAGGCGATGCGCGCTGCGATACCCGCTTCCCAATGACAACGCGAGTTACTGGGCCGGGACGGCGGCGAGGTCAAAGGCGGCGGCCATCAAGGCGCGGGTATAGGGGTGTTCGGGCGCGGTCATGACGCGCTCGGTGCTGCCCGACTCGACGATCTCGCCATCCTTCATGACGAGGATCTCGTGCGACAGAGCGCGCACGACCTTCAGATCATGGCTGATGAACAGATAGGCGAGGCCGTAGCGCTCCTGTAATTCGCGCAGGAGATCGACGATCTGCGCCTGCACCGACATGTCGAGCGCCGAGGTCGGCTCGTCGAGCACGAGAAAACGCGGCTTCAAGACGAGCGCACGGGCGATCGCGATACGCTGGCGCTGGCCGCCGGAAAATTCATGCGGGTAGCGCTCGGCCGCCGCCGGGTCGAGCCCGACCTCGGCAAGCGTCTCCTCGATGAGTTGCCGCCGCTCCGCCTCGCTGGCGCTCAAATTGTGGACGCGCAGGCCCTCGCCGACGATCTGCGCGATCGACAGGCGCGGCGACAAGCTCGAATAGGGATCCTGAAAGACGACCTGCATCTCGCGCCGCAACGGGCGCAGCCGCCGCTGGCGCTCCTGCGCGATGTCACGGCCCTTGAAGCGGATCGCGCCTTCGGCATCGAGCAACCGCAACAGCGCGAGACCCAACGTCGTCTTGCCCGAGCCGCTCTCGCCGACGACCCCCAGCGTCGAGCCGGCGCGCACCTTTAGCGAGACGCCGTCGACCGCCTTCACATAGCCCTTGATGCGGCGAAAGATGCCGCTGCGGATCGGGAACCACACCTTGACGTCATCGCCCTCGATCAAGACCGGCGCCGCAGGATCGGCCGGCGGCACCCGGCCCTTCGGCTCCGCCGCCAATAGCCGCCGTGTATAGGGATGCTGCGGCTGCGCGAAAATGTCGGCGGTGCGGCCCTGCTCGACGATCTCGCCTTGCGTCATGACGCAGACCCGCTCGGCCATGTGGCGGACGATCGTCAGATCATGCGTGATCAGGAGGAGCGCCATGCCGAGCCGATCTTTCAGATCGCGCATCAACTCCAGGATCTGCGCCTGGATCGTCACGTCGAGCGCGGTTGTCGGCTCGTCGGCGATCAGGATGTCGGGCTCGTTGGCAATCGCCATCGCGATCATGACGCGCTGGCGCTGCCCGCCCGACAGCTGGTGCGGATAGGCGCCAAGCCGGCTCTCGGCGTCGCGCAAACCGACCTGGCGCAAGAGTTCGAGCGTGCGCGCCCGCGCCGCCGAGCCCGACATGTGCTTGTGGATCAGCAGGGTCTCGCCGATCTGCTTTTCCAGCGTGTGCAGCGGATTGAGGGAGGTCATCGGCTCTTGGAAGATCATCGCGATGCGGTTGCCGCGGATTTCGCGCAACCGCGCCGGCGCGCCGCCGACCAGCTCCTCGCCGGCAAAGCGGATGCTGCTTTCGGGCGTATGACGGGCAGAGGGATAGGGCAGCAGCTGCAGGATCGACAGCGCAGTGACCGATTTACCCGAGCCGCTTTCGCCGACCAGCGCCAAGGTCTCGCCGCGGTCGAGCGTGAAGGAGGCACGCTTCACCGCCTCGACGGGCGGCGCGCCGCGCCAGCCGCCAAAAGTGACGCTGAGATCGCGGATTTCGAGGAGGCTCATCGGCGGGTGCTCAACGCACGACCTTGCGCGGGTCGAAGGCGTCGCGCACGGCTTCGCCGACAAAGATCAAGAGGCTGAGCATGATGGCGAGCACGACAAAGGCTGTGATGCCGAGCCACGGCGCCTGCAAATTGGCCTTGCCCTGCGCCAACAGCTCGCCGAGGGAGGGCGAGCCCGGCGGCAGGCCAAAACCGAGAAAATCGAGCGAGGTCAGTGTCGTGATCGAGCCGTTCAGGATAAACGGCAAAAAGGTCAGGGTCGCGACGGTCGCGTTCGGCAGCACGTGCCGGAAGATGATCACCGGGTCCGAAACGCCGAGCGCCCGCGCGGCGCGCACGTAATCGAAATTGCGCCCGCGCAGGAACTCGGCGCGCACCACGCCGACGAGGCTCGTCCAGGAAAACAGCAGCATCAGTCCCAGAAGCCACCAGAAATTCGGCTCGACGATCGTCGCGAGGATGATCAGCAAATAGAGGACCGGCAGGCCCTCCCAGATCTCGATAAAGCGCTGAAAACCGAGGTCGACGAGCCCGCCGAAATAGCCCTGCACCGCGCCTGCCGCGACGCCGACGATCGACGAGAAAAAGGTCAGCGCGAGCCCGAACAGGACCGAGATGCGGAAACCGTAGATGAGCCGCGCCAAGACGTCGCGGCCTTGGTCGTCGGTGCCGAGCCAATCGGTGCGCGACGGCGCGGCGGGATAGGGACCCGGCGCATCGGTGATCGTGCGGTAGCCGAACGGGATCACGGGCCAGACGATCCAGCCCTTCTCGTCGATCATCTGCTTGACGGCGGGATCGCGGTAATCCGCCTCGCTCGGCAGAAAGCCGCCGAACGCGGTTTCGGGATAATTGCGGAACACCGGGAAATAAAACGCGCCGTCATATTGGATCAGGAGCGGCCGGTCGTTGGCGATGAACTCGGCGAAGAGGCTCGCGACGAACAGCACGAGGAAGATCCAGAGGGACCAGAAGCCGCGGCGGTTGGTGCGGAAATTGTCGAGCCTGCGCCGCGTCAGGGGCGTGATCCGGCGGCCGAGAAACGTATCGCCCGCCGGCGGCAAAACTTGTCCCGGAATGCGCGCCGGAGTTACGAGCCCGACCGCATCCTTGCGCTCGAGCGCTGTTGTGGCCTTGGCCTCGGCCTTGACCTCGTCAGCGGGCGGCAGATCGTTCATGGCTGCTTGGGCGCCCCGCGTCCTTCGAGACACGCCCCTGCGGGGCGCTCCTCAGGATGACGAGGTTTTGTGTATCGCATTACAATTTACCGTCATCCTGAGGAGGCCGCGAAGCGGCCGTCTCGAAGGACGGCCAACCTCCGTCCGAGCCTCCCTCGGGCCAGTTGCCTATTTCGCTTGGACCGGCACGAGCCGGGGCCGCGCCGCGCGGCTTTTGCCGCCGAGGTATTTGGCGGCGAAGATCTCGGCGATCTGCACGGCGTTCAGCGCGGCGCCCTTCCGCAGATTGTCGGAAACGACCCAGAGGTTGAGCCCGTTCGGCACCGTCGGATCGCGGCGGATGCGACTGACATAGACCGCGTCCTCGCCGGCGGCCTCGGCCGGCGTGACGTAACCTTCATCCGCGCGATGGTCGAGGACGACGATTCCGG
>VAZF01000445.1 GCA_005888425.1 Alphaproteobacteria bacterium | reverse complement strand
CAAATTGTTGTCGAGACAAGTTGCATCGCGTATCGACGGAGCGCCACAGCCGCCATGACCGACGATACGCTGCTTCCCTTTGACCTGCCATCTGTCCATCGCAAGAAACTCACAGTCGATTTTGCGGGCGGCAACCAATCCTCGAATGGCGGCCTGCTACTGTTGCGGCAGGCGGAGCGCAAGCTTGGGGTGTGCCGGCGGCTCGCCGATGCGATGCCGGACCGGCGCGATCCGAGCCGCATCTGTCACGATATGTTCGAAATGGTGATGGCGCGCGTCGCGGCGATCGCCTGTGGCCACGAGGATGCCATCGACCTCGACCGGCTGCGGTACGATCCGCTGATGAAGCTCGCGGTCGGTCGCTGCCCGGACAGTGGCGCACCGTTGGCCTCGCAATCGACGATCAGCCGTCTGGAGAATGCGCCGAGCAAAACGGAAGCCGCGCGGCTTACCACCGCTCTGGTCGACCAGGCCGGCACGAGCGTGACGCCGCGCCAGCAGGAGATCCTCGATATCGACGACACGTTCTGTGCCGCGCACGGCGGCCAGCAGCTTGCGTTCTGGAACGCGCATCACGACGAGCGCGGCTTTGCATCGATGCACATCTATCATGTGGCGAGCGGCACGCCGGTGGTGACGATCCTGCGCCCGGCGCGGACCCCGAAGGGCACCGAGGTAAGGACCGTCATCAAGCACGTGACGAAGCGCATGAGGAGACATTGGCCGCGAACCCGCATCGTGTGGCGCGGCGACAGCCACTACGGCCGCGTCGAGGCCATGGAATGGGCTGAGAACAACGATGCGGACTACATTTTTGGCCTCGCCGGCAATGCCGTGCTCGACGCCATGGTGGCAGAGACCGCCGATTATCTGCGCTTCCATCATGCGATGAGCAGCCAGGCGAAGCTGCGCAGCTTTGCGAGCTTCCTGTACCAGGCCGGCAGCTGGAAACGGCCGCGCAAAGTGGTGGCCCGGCTCGAATGCTCGCTGCAGCCGGTCGCAGGAGAAACCGGCATGCGCCAGGAGGTCGACATCCGCTACGTCGTCACCTCGCTCAAGGGCTCGGCACAGCACCTCTACGAGAACGTCTATTGCCAGCGCGGGCAGATGGAGAACCTGATCAAGCTGCACAAGGCGCAGTTGGCGTCGGATCGCATGTCGTGTCACAGCGCGACCGCCAATCAGGTGCGGCTCGTGCTCCACACCGCCGCGTTCTGGCTGATGCATGGCGTGCGCTCAGCGATTCCGCAGACCAGCCCGCTCGCCAGGTGCGAGTTCGCCACGATCCGAGAGCGCCTGATCAAGATCGGGGCGCGTGTGATCGAGCACATCGCGCGCATTCGTGTCCAGCTGCCGACGAGTTGCCCGGAAAGGGCGCTGTTCCGCGCCGTCGCGCTCCGCCTCATGCCATCCGGCCCATGAACCGCGGGGCAGTGTGCCCCGACGAGCCGCCGACCACGGCAGATCAACCCAAACGCGTTGGAAGACGAGTTGCTTCACACCGATCCGCCCGGACGGAACGTCGGCGTGCGCGCCGTCAGACCGTCCTGCAAAAACGCTCCGCGTGGTGCATGATTGCGGCTAGAAACCTTTTCAGTATGTTTTTTTACCTCGTTTAAAAAGTTATCAGCTTCGTGACCCTTTCCTTCTCTAGCAATTGTCTCCAAAACAGTTCGTAGCTTACTGGGTGGTGGCGTAGCGGAAGTGGTTGGAATTGGGTTGGCGTAGTCTCCGTGTTCAATCCCGAATCATCCGGCGTTAGAGCGCCGGAACGGAGACCACGCCATGACAAACGTTACCATGAAGTCTGATTCTTTGGAGCCTGCAACCGATACCGCCGCCCACTTTTTCGACCACTGGTTTGATCCGATCGAGAGCGGTGTGCGCGAACGGGTTCGCGAGTTCATCGAGGCGCTCATTTGCGGTGAGCTGGACGCGGCGCTCGCTCGCCCACGGTATGGGAGGGCAAAGAGTGATGACGCCTGCTCGGCAGGCATTGTTGGCCACCGGCACGGCAGCCGCACGCGCTCGCTGACCGGCAGCTTCGGCAAGACCGAGATCACCGTGCCGCGCGCTCGGCTGCAGACTTCCGATGGCAGGACCACCGAGTGGCACAGCAAGGCGCTGCGAGCTTATCAGCGCCGTACGCTCACCGCCGACGCGCTGATCGCGGGCGCCTATCTCGCGGGCACCAATACGCGACGGGTGCGGCGCGCGCTGGCAGCGCTGTTCCGCGGCGCCGTGAGCAAGGACATCGTGAGCCGGGTCTGGCGCAAGATCAAAAGCGATTGGGACGCCTGGAACGCGCGTGCTCTCACCGCCGAGCCGATCGTACGGCTCATCCTCGACGGCACCGTCGTTCGCGTCCGGCTCGATCGCAAGGCCACCGCGGTCTCGCTGCTCGTGGTGATTGGCGTGCGCGAGGACGGCCAGAAGGTGTTGCTCGCGGTCAAGCACATGGGCGGCGAATCCGCCGAAGCCTGGCGCTCCGTTCTCGATGATCTGATCGAGCGCGGTCTGCGGCGGCCAACCTTTCTCATCGTCGACGGCGCGCCTGGATTGGAGAAAGCGATCGCCGCGGTGTGGGATGGCGTGCCGGTGCAGCGGTGTACCGTTCATAAGCACCGCAATCTGCTGGCGCACGCGCCCGAGCGTTTGCATGAGGAAATCGGCGCCGACTATACCGATATGATCTATGCGACCACGCCGGAAGACATCGCAGCGCGCCGCAAGGCGTTCATTCGCAAGTGGAGGCTCAAGCACCGCCCCGTCGCCGACAGCCTGGAGGAAGCCGGCGATCGATTGTTCAGCTTTGCGCAGTTGCCGCCGAGCCAATGGCGAAGCGCACGAACGACGAATGCGATCGAACGACTGCATGAGGAGTTCAAGCGCCGGATCAAAACGCAGACCGTGCTGCCCTCAGCAGAGACTGCCGCCATGTTGTTCTGGGCCTTGCTCGCCTCCGGTCAGATCAACATGCGCAAGGTCGATGGCTGGCAGACGCTCGCCACAAGGACCATCGATCAGCCAATTGACCTCGCCGCCTAACCCGATAGCCTCATGTCGCGGGAGATTGCGCCACATCG
>VAZF01000444.1 GCA_005888425.1 Alphaproteobacteria bacterium | reverse complement strand
ATTCTGCTGCTTGGCGGCGAAAGCGGCGCTCGCGACAAGACCGGGCTCCATGCCGTCGGGGAGGCTCTGCGGTTCCCAAGCCGCGCCGGCGATATCGGCGAGCGACAGCGTGCGATCGGTGCCGGCGATCGCAAAGACGCCCTCCTTGAAATCGATGTCGGCCTCGGCGGCTTCGAGCAGATGCGCGGCGATCGTCTTCGCCTTATCGACGATCCTCTCGGTCGCGAGATAGACCGCCGAGCCGCCCAGGGTCGCCGTGCGCGAGCCACCGCTGCCCTCGCCGATCGCGACCTTCTCGGTATCGCCCTGGACGTAATGCACCTGGTCGGGACGGAGGCCGAGCCGGTCGCAGACGAGCTGCTTATAGATCGTCTCGTGCCCCATGCCCTGAGTGATCGAGCCCGCAATCACCGTCACGGTGCCGCCGCGGTCGAAGCGCAATTCGGCGGCCTCAAAGCCGCCCGCCGCGGCGCGCTCGATCGTGTTGGAAAGGCCGAGGCCACGCAACTTGCCGCGGCCCTGCGACTCGGCGCGGCGCCGCTCGAACCCGGCGGTGTCGGCGAGCTCTAACCCCAGGTTCAGGTTCTTTGCGAACTCACCGCAATCATAGGTGAAGATCAGGCCCGTCTTGAACGGCATCGCCTCGGGCGGGATCGTGTTGCGGCGGCGCAATTCAACGGGGTCGATCCCGATCTCGGCGGCGGCCTCGTCGACCATGCGCTCGATGACATAGGCGAATTCCGGGCGGCCGTTGCCGCGATAGGGCCGCATCGGGTTGGTGTTCGAGAAGACGGCGGTCACTTCGGCATGCATCGCGGGCGTGCGGTAGACGCCCGCTAAGGTGCCGAGGTTCATCACGAAGACGTTGGAGGCGGCCTGTGCATAGGCGCCGACCGCGGCGATCGTCTTTGTGCGGAAGGCGAGAAAATGGCCGTCGCGATCGAGCGCCAGCTCGGCTTCGGTCACGTGATCGCGCGCCTGCGCGTCGCTGAGGAAGGCTTCGGAACGCGTGCTCGTCCATTTGACCGGCCGGCCGAGCTGTTTCGAGGCGAGGAGGCACAGCGCCACCTCGTTGTAGACCGCCGATTTCATGCCAAAGCTGCCGCCGATATCGCCGGCGACGACGCGGATCCGCGCTTCCGGGACGCCGATCATCTGCGCCAGATCGGCGCGGTAGGCATGGGTGCGCTGCAAGACCGTGTAGCAGGTGTAGCGGTCTTCGGCGGGGTTGTAGTCGCCGATCGCGCCGCGCGGCTCCATCGCCGCGGCGGTAACGCGGTTGATGACGATGCGGCGCTTGACGATGCGGTCGGCGCGCGCGACAGCGGCCTCGACAGCCGCCTTGTCGCCGACCTCGTGGACAAAGCAGATATTGTCCGGGCAATCGTCCCAGACGCGCGGCGTGCCCCGGGCGACGGCGCGTTCGGTCGAGGCGATCGCGGGCAGCGGCTCGTACTCGACCTCGATCCGCTCGGCGGCATCCATCGCCTGGTTTTTTGTTTCGGCGACAACAAAGGCAACGTAATCGCCGACCCAGCGCACCCGGTCCTCGACGAGCGCCGGGAACCGCGGCTTGTAAGAGGGCAGACCGCCCGGTCTTTTCATGCCGCCCGCGGCCGGGAGATCGCCCCAGCCCGATGCTTTCCAATCGGCGCCGGTCAAGACGGCCAGTATCCCGGGCATCTGCTTTGCCGCCCGGGTGTCGATCGAGCGGATGCGGGCGTGGGCGTGGGGCGACCGCAGCACATGGCCGAACACCATGCGCGGCAACACCATGTCGTCGACATAGCGGCCGCCGCCGCGCAACAGCCGCGGATCCTCGAAGCGCGGCACCGGCTGACCCAACGCGAATTCACCCATCGTTATCGTCCTCTTCGTCGCGGCCGTGGGAGGTCAGATTAGCCGCATTTCGGCGATGGGTGCAGGCGTCGGCGCTATTTCGGCGGTGCGGCGGCGACGACGTCCTGGGCGAAAATCATCTCCTCCTGCCCGACAAGCGCCGGGTCGCGCGGCGAATCGAGATAGCGCGCGAACACCCAAACGCCGTCCGCCGGATTCGACACGATCTCGGCGACGGCGCCGTCCGTCAGCGTGATCTGCGTACCGGGCATCAGCGCGCGAATATTAATCGGATCGCTCATTCGGCGGCAGCGCGGGCATTCTTGCGCCAAGTCATCAGCTCGTCCCAGCTGTCGGCCTGCATGAACTCGGCCCAGCGGCGGTAGAGGTTGCGCGCCGGCTCCTCGCTCGAGCGCACATCGGTGATGTCGACGACGCGGCCGGGGACGCGCATCCCTTGCCATTCGAAATTCTCGACCGCGGTGCCGATCCCCTGCTCGTAGGTGTAGGGGTGGCGGCGCGCGATCGTGCCGCGGCTCGCGGCATGCGCATAGTTCCAGTTCTCCATGTCGTCCTGCTCGGTCATGCCGCCCGGGCCGGAGTAGCGGATGTAGTAGTCGCGCAGGAAATTCTTGACCTCGGACGGCGCGTCCTTGTCGACGAAGAACCAGCGCCACACCTCGGTCTCATGCGGGCTCTTCGGGTGCCACGCCGCCATCGTGCGCGGCTGGCGCGACAAGAGCGCCGTGTTCGGAAAGATCTCGCCGGGCGCGCCGAGGAGTCGCGCCTTGTCGCCGAGGCGCCGCCGCCGCTCTTCCTCGCAATGCCGGAAATACTCGGCGACGAGGGGCGTGTTCTGATAGGCCGGGCG
>VAZF01000443.1 GCA_005888425.1 Alphaproteobacteria bacterium | reverse complement strand
GCCGCCGGCCAGGTGAAATTGCAGGACGGCGCGCAGGTCATCGTCACCGGCAACCCGCCGCCGCAACCGCCGGCAAATCCGACCCTGCACTGACGCCCCGTGAAGCCGGCACTTGTTTTTCGTCATTCCGGGGCGCCCGGGCGCATCAAATATGCGCCACCCGACAGGCGCACGCAGGCGTGCGCCGAAAGGGGCCGCGAGCCTGGACTCCATAGTCCAGAGGCCCGTGTTCATGGATTCCGGGCCTCGCTCTCCGAGCGATCCCGGAATGACGTTTTAAGGCGTGGTCGATGAAATTCACCGATATCTTTATCAAGCGGCCGGTACTGGCGCTTGTCGTGAGCCTGCTCATTCTGCTGATCGGGCTGAAGGCGATGCTGGGCCTCCAGATCCGGCAGTATCCCCGGCTTTTCAACACGACGATCACGGTGACGACCGTCTATCCCGGCGCCTCGCCCGATCTGATCCAGGGCTTTATCACGACGCCGATCGAGCAGGCGGTCGCGACAGCCGAAGGCATCGATTATCTCACCTCGAACTCGATCCAGGGCACCAGCACGGTCACCGCCTATATCCGGCTCAATTACGATCCGAGCCAGGCGATGACCGACGTCATGGCGAAGGTGCAGCAGGTCAAATACCTGATCCCGAACCAGGCGCAGGACCCGATCATCCTGAAATCGACCGGCCAGACGACGGCCGTCATGTATGTCGGTTTCTCCAGCGCCGATCTGTCGAGCGCGGGGATTTCGGATTTTCTGACGCGCGTCGTGCAGCCGCTGATGTCGACTGTCGACGGCGTCGCTTCGGCCGACATTCTCGGCGGCCAGACCTTTGCGATGCGGCTGTGGCTCGATCCGGCGCGCATGGCGGCGAGCGGCATTTCCGCCAACGATGTCGCGCTCGCAATCCGCGCCAACAACTACCAATCGGCGCCGGGACAGGCGAAAGGCTTCTACACCGTCACCAATGTCGAGGCCGGCACCGGCCTCGTCAATGTCGAGCAGTTCAAGCGCATGGTCGTCAAGTCCTCGAAGGAGGCGCTCGTGCGCCTCGAGGACATCGCGACGGTCGATCTCGGCGCGCAGAGCTGGACATCGAGCGTCGCGATGAACGGCCAGCACGCCGTCTTTATCGGGATTCAGGCGACGCCGACCGCCAACCCGCTATCGATCGTCGCGGGCATTCGCGGGCTATTGCCGGAGATCCAGCGCAACCTGCCGCCCTCGGTCAAGATGCAGATCGCCTACGATTCGACGCGCTTTATCCAGGCCTCGATCGACGAGGTGCAGATGACGCTCGGGCAAGCGGTCGTCATCGTGGTCGTGGTCATCTTCCTGTTCCTCGGCAGCTTCCGCGCGGTGCTGATCCCGATCGTGACGATCCCCCTGTCGCTGGTCGGCGCCGGCATTATCATGTCTGCCCTCGGGTTTAGCCTGAATTTGCTGACCCTGCTCGCGATGGTGCTGGCGATCGGTCTCGTCGTCGACGACGCGATCGTCGTGCTCGAAAACGTCTACCGCCATATCGAGGCGGGCAAGAGCCCGGCGCAGGCGGCGCTGATCGGCGCGCGCGAGATCGCCGGCCCCGTGATCTCGATGACCTTGACCCTGGCGGCGGTCTACGCGCCGATCGGGTTTCTGGGCGGCGTCACCGGCACCCTATTCCGCGAATTCGCCTTCACCTTGGCGGGCGCCGTGATCATCTCCGGCATTGTCGCGGTGACCTTGTCGCCGATGATGTGCTCGCTGCTCCTGACCCGCACGATGACGCAGGGCCGCTTTGCGCGGATTATCGACAACACCTTCTCGCGGCTCGCGCAATGGTACGGGACCCGTCTGGAGCACTCGCTTGATTACCGGCCGGTGACCGCCTTGTTTGCGGCCGCCGTGTTCGTCGCGCTCGGCTTTATGTACCTGAACACCAGCAAGGAGCTGGCGCCGGAGGAAGACCAGGGCGTCTTGTTCGCGCTGACCAAGGGACCGCAATACGCCAACCTCGACTATCTCGACTCCTATGGCGAGGAGCTCGACAAAGCCTTTACCTCGATCCCGGAAGCCGAGTTGCGCTTTGTCGTCAACGGCCGGTTCGGGCCCAATCAAGGGATCGCCGGCGTCATCCTGAAGCCATGGGGCGAGCGCGGGCGCTCGGCGCAGCAGATCAAGACGGTGTTGCAGCAAAAGGTCAGCGCGGTCGAAGGCATGAACGCGTTTGCGTTCTCGCTGCCGCCGCTGCCCGCCTCGATCGGCGGCCTACCGGTGCAGATGGTCATCGATTCGACCGGCGATTTCGTGCCGATCTATCAAGCGATGGAGCAGATCAAGGCCGCCGCGCGCAAGAGCGGCCTCTTCATCGTCACCGACAGCGATCTCGCCTTCAACCAGCCGACGATCCGCGTCGATATCGACCGCGACAAGGCAAACGAGCTCGGCATCACGATGCAGGCGATCGGCGATACGCTGGCATTGCTTGTCGGCGAAAATTACGTCAACCGCTTCAATCTCGGCGGCCGCTCCTATGAGGTCATCCCGCAGGTGCCGCGCACCGGGCGGCTGAGCCAGGACACGCTGACGCAATATTATGTGACCTCGGCGGCGGGGCAGCCGGTGCCGCTCTCCAATCTGGTCAAGGTCTCAACGAAAACCGCACCGAACGCGCTGACCCGCTACAACCAGCTGAACTCGGCGACATTCCAGGCCGTGCCGATGCCCGGCGTCACGATGGGTCAGGCGGTCGATTTCCTTGAGCAGGAAGCCAAGAAGCTGCCGTCGGGGTTCAGCCACGATTACCTGTCGGATGCGCGGCAATATGTGCAGGAGGGCAACCAGCTCCTTGTCACCTTTGTGTTCGCGCTGGTCGTCATCTTTCTCGTGCTGGCGGCGCAGTTCGAGAGCCTGCGCGACCCGCTCGTGATCCTTGTCAGCGTGCCGATGTCGATCTGCGGCGCGATGATGCCGCTGTTCATTGGGCTGGCGACGATCAACATCTATACACAGGTCGGGCTCGTGACGCTGATCGGGCTCATCAGCAAGCACGGCATCCTGATGGTCGAGTTCGCCAACCAGCTGCAGGTGACGGAAGGGCTTAACCGCCGCCGCGCCATCGAGCGGGCCGCGCGGGTCCGGCTGCGCCCCATCCTGATGACGACGGCCGCGATGGTCGTGGGGCTCGTGCCGTTGTTGACCGCATCCGGCGCGGGCGCGGCGAGCCGCTTCTCAATCGGCGTCGTCGTTGTCGCCGGCATGTCGATCGGGACGCTGTTCACCTTGTTCGTGCTGCCGGCGGTCTACACCGTGCTTGCCAAAGACCATCTCGCCGCGGCGCGCTCGACCCGGTCGCGCGAGCTGGCGCAGGTCTCTTAAGGACGATGGCTTCGCCGGCGAGGACAGCATCTATTATGTCGGCGGACGGACGGCAGTCGGGGTGGGGCGCTGCAAACCCGAATACGAGGCACAGCGGTTTGTGCAGGGGAGTGTCGGGCTGCATCATTTCTGCTTCCGTGCGCGGAGCCGCGAGGATGTCGACCAGGTCTTCGCTTTTCTGCGCGAGCAGGAAGCCAAGATCGTGCATGTGCCGGAGGGAGGTCCCTGGGCGCCGGGATATTATTCGGTGCTGTTCGAGGATCCCGTCGGTACGCGGATCGAGGTCAATTACGTCCCCGGCAAGGGGGTTCTCGCGGAAGACGCCGGCTTCAATGCCGCCGGAGATTACCGCTAGCCCAACGAAATCCGCCGGCGCTGCCGGTTAGCGCGAAGGCGCCGGCCGGCATGAACGTATCCGCCGAGCCCGGAACAGCCTCAGCGGCTCCGTGTTGGGAAAGCTAGGAGACCCGGCCTCGACATGAGATCGAGGCCAGATGCTGGGCCGCGCCCCGGTGCTTACGATCTGACCATTGCCGGGACGCGAGCCCTCTCTAAAGAGGAGGTCGGCTATGAAGATCCGCGATGTCATGACTCGCACCGCCCAACTGACGAGTCCGGACGACACGCTGCGTCACGCGGCGCAGATGATGAAAGAATGCGATTGCGGCGTGCTGCCGGTCGCCGACGGGGATCGCCTCGTCGGCATGATCACCGACCGCGACATCGCGGTGCGCGGGATCGCCGACGGCAAGGGCCCTGACACCAACGTGCGCGTACCCGTCGTGAGCCGCGACAAGCGGCTCGTCGGCATTGTCTCGCTCAGCGACCTCGCGAAAAAGGAGGCGAACGCCGCCAAGGCCTTGCGCGGCATCGCGCGGCCCAGCGAGCAGCACAACCAAGCCGCCTGACGATCGTCTCCGGCCCTCCGGCCGGAGAGCATTGACGGGGTGGAGGACGCAAGCGTGCCTCCACCCGCCTCCACCCGTGGCGCCGATAGCATTTCTCGGACGATCTCAGGTCGGGCCGATCAGGAACTTGGCCCGGATCGTCCTGTTCTCCGCAGTAGCACCCTGCTGCGAGGAGAGCGAGGATGAAGGTCAATATTGCACTTGCCGGCGCGTTTCTTGTCGGCTTTGCGCTGTCGGCCGCGGCACAGACCTCCACGACGTCCTTTTACGTCGTGCAGGACGTCAAGACGAAGCGCTGCGAGATCGTCGACAAGCAGCCGACCTCGACCGAGTACACGGTCGTCGGCCCCACGGGAACGGTCTATCACAGCCGCACCGAGGCCGAGAGTGCGATGAAGACCGTCAAGGTCTGCCACACCGAATAACGTCTCCGCTGTGCAAAGGCGGCTCGGCCCGGATGCGGCGGCGGGCCGCTTTTTTGTTTGTTCTTCCGGGATGCCAGCAGGCGCGGCCCGAACGCGGGCCCGGAATGACATTGCTTGAGTGATCGCGTAACCTGCGGCCGGTTCCCCTCGCCGCAGGATCGCGCGTGCCGCTCAACCCGCAGCTCGACACTCTTTCCGATTATCCGTTCGAGGCGCTGCGCACGCTGTTGAACCCGGTGACGCCACGGGTCAACGATCCGCCGATCCTGATGTCTTTGGGCGAGCCGCAACATCAGCCGCCGCCGCTTCTCGCCGAGACATTGGCGGCCAACGCGGATAAGTGGAACCAATATCCGCCGATGAACGGCACGCCGGAATTGCGCCGCGCCATCGCCGATTGGCTGACGCGGCGCTACCGCCTCCCGGCCGGCGCTCTCGAACCCGACAAGCACATCCTGACCCTCGCCGGCACCAAAGAGGGCCTCTATTTGTTTTCGAGCCTCGTCGTACCGCGCGAGAAGCGCGGGCAGCAGCCGGTCGTGCTCGTGCCGAACCCATACTACCTCGTCTATAACGGCGCGGCGACGATGGCGGGCGCCGAGGCGGTATTTCTCGACGCAACGCGCGACAACCGCTTCATGCCCGATCTCGCGGCGATCCCGCGCGCGACCCTCGAACGCACCGCGCTGTTTTATCTGTGCTCGCCAGCCAATCCGCAGGGCACGATCGCGAGCCTCGATTATCTGAAGCAGGCGATCCGGCTTGCGCGCGAATACGATTTTGTCCTGGCGGTCGACGAGTGCTACGCCGAGATCTACGACCGCGCGCCGCCGCCCGGAGCGCTCGAAGCCTGCGCCGCGCTCGGCGACGGTTTTGAGAATGTTGTCGTGTTTCATTCGCTGTCGAAGCGGTCGAGCGCCGCCGGCTTGCGCTCCGGTTTTGTCGCGGGCGATCCGCGGCTGGTCGGGCATTACGCGCATCTGCGGAGCTATGGCGGCTGCCAAGTGCCGTTGCCGGTGCAGGCCGCAGCGGCGGCGTTGTGGCGCGACGAGGCGCACGTCGAAGCTAACCGCGACCGGTACCGGCGCAAATTCGACCTCGCCGAGGAAGCGCTCGCGGGGCGGTACGGGTTCTACCGGCCGGACGGCGGATTCTTCCTGTGGCTCGAGGTCGGCCATGGCGAGGAGGCGGCGCTCAGGCTATGGCGCGACGCAGCGATCCGCGTGCTGCCGGGCGGCTATACGGCGCGGGCGGCGGCGGGAAGGCCCAATCCGGGCGAGCCCTATATCCGGCTCGCGATCGTCCATGACGAGGCGACCTTGAGCGCCGCCTTTGAACGGATTCGCCGGGTGTTGTAAGAAGATAGGCGTGTCGGACGCTTGAGGATCGCGGCCTTCGGGGGAGGGCTGCGCGGCCGGCGGGTGGGGGATTAACCGGGAATGGCCAGATCGGCGCAGCTGGCGATGCGCGGCTTTGGCGGCCGCGTGCGCTTCTGGGGCGACGTCCTCAGCGGTGTCAAATACCGTGTGTTCGAGGCGTTGGGCGCGCTGCTGGTCTTGGCGAGCCTCCTGCTGGTCTTGGCGCTGTTGACCTATTTCCCGGGGGACGCCTCGTTCGACACCGCGGTCGCCGCGCCGCCGCGCAACTATCTCGGCTATGACGGCGCAGTCATCGCCGATCTCTTGATGCAGAGCGTCGGCTTTGCCGCCTATCTGGTGCCGGCCGTGCTGCTCGGCTGGGCGTTTCGCCTGATGCTTCGGCGGCCGGTGCACCGCTTCGCGCGGCGCCTCGCGATGCTGGGCGCGGCGCTGATCCTGGGCGCGCTCGCCTGCTCGGTGTTGCAGATCCCCGGAGGGCCGCCTGCCGGCGCCGGCGGCGCGGTCGGCTGGGCCTTGCTGCGGCTGATCACGAGCGTGGGTCTCGCGCCATTGGCGCTGCCGG
>VAZF01000442.1 GCA_005888425.1 Alphaproteobacteria bacterium | reverse complement strand
AAATGCCTTGGCCCAGTCGAGACTGCCAACCGCTTCCGGTTCGGATGGTTCGAGGTCGGAAGGGGCCGCTCCAGCTTTTTGCCCCTGTCTGTTCCAATAATCCTCTAAAGCGCGCCTACGGTTGATATCCACCCGCGTGTCCCCAGCCCTCGCGGAACGGGAATGTCCGCTTGCCACCTAACTCATATCAGCCGATTCTGATTGCTTTCGTGAGGTCGGCTTCGGGGCAAATCCCGCTATCCGACCTTGAGGGCCAACCGACCGCTTTGGGGTCGATAGCGGAAATTCAAACTGAGGATACTGACAAAAAGAGCGGCGGCTTGAGCCGCCGCTCTCGGTGAGGCGATCGGCCTCTTAGTACCGGATGTGCAGCGCGACCGGCTTGTCGCCGCTGCCGACCGTGAAGGCGGCCTGCTGGAAGGTCGGCTTCGACATCACCGGGCGGACGCCGTTCGACAGCGCATAGCCCTCTGTCGGCAGGCCGAGGACATTTGTGTCGAGGTGGTCGTTGGCGTTCTCGTCGTGGAAGGCGCCGACCGCATAGGTGCCGGCCGGCAAATTGTCGAACATGACGGTCACCGGCGCGGTGCTCGCCTTGACCCTTCTTTGTGCATCGGTCTGGTTGCCCTGGAGGAACTTGGCCGGGCTCGCATACAGCCCGATAAAGACATTGCCCTGGGCGTTCTTGAGGCCGTCGATCGTGACGATAATGCGGGCGGCCGAGGCCGGGCCGGCAACAAAGACCAGGGCGGTGGCGAAAGCGAGAGAGAGCAAGCGAAAGCTCATGCGGGGATTGACTCCTGTAACGCGGGGTTCTTAAACAAAGGTGCTGTGGCTGCAGCCGCGAGACCCCGTTGGCGCTCTCTCTTTAAAAAGATGCGAGCAAATTCCGCGGTGCTTGTGGTCGGCTGCGTTTTGCAGAATGCATCCGGTTGTTGGCCGCTCTTTGTCCAGGACGCGGCAATATTTTGAATCGTGGGCGAAAGAGTATTTTTAATTCTTCCAGGAGTTGACGATTGCCCGCCGGTCAGCACCGCGGGCCCCGGCAACCAACCGCATTAACTTTGTCATCCGCAAGCCTTAGCATCGTTCGTCCGCCTCGAGGGAGAAGGTCATGCCGGCGCGCACGGGACAGCAATATATCGACGGGCTTCGGGCGCAGGAGCGCGAGGTCTGGCTCGGCGGCGAGCGGGTGCGCGACGTCACAAAGCACAAGGGGCTCGCCGGCGGGGTGCGCGCGATCGCGCAGCTCTATGACATGCAGCACGACCCCGAACTGCGCGACGTCATGACGTTTGCATCGCCCGCGACCGGCGAGCCGGTCGGCCGCTCCTTCGATATGCCGGCAACCAAGGAGGCGCTCGAAACCCGCTCGAAGATGATGCTGAACTGGGCGCGCGCCACCTGCGGCATGATGGGCCGCTCGCCCGATTTCATGAATGTGACCTTTGCCGCCTGGGGCGCGGCCGCGGATTTTTTTGGCGAGAAACGCCCGGAATTCGCCGACAACATGCGGCGCTATGTCGAATACATCCGCGAGCACGACGTGACGCTGACCCATGCGCTGATCAATCTGCAGCGCAGCCGCAACCCAACCGGCATGTTCAACCTCGAGGAAGGCACCGCGCTCGAAGTGAAGCGCGAGACCGATGCCGGCATTATCGTGCGCGGCGCCCGCATCCTCGCGACATTGGGTCCGCTCTCGGACGAGATCGCGGTCTATTCGCCCCGCCTCGCGCGCCACAGCGAGGAGCACAGTCCCTTCGCCGTCAATTTCTCGATCCCGTGCAGCACAAAGGGGCTCAAATTCCTGTGCCGCGACAGTTTCGATCTCGGGCGCTCGCATTTCGACCATCCCCTGGGCTCGCGCTTTGAGGAGATGGATTGCATCGTGTTTTTTGACGACGTGCTCGTGCCGTGGGAACGCGTCTTTCTGCTCTACGATGTGGAGCGGCTGAACACGACGCCGCACGTGACGCACTCGACGGCGCATTCGGCGCATCAGGGCGCCGCGAAGAACCTCGCCAAATGCGAATTTGTGCTCGGCCTCGCGCTGTTGATGACGCAGACGCTCGGCAACGCGCATCTGCCGCACACCGAGGAGCGGATCGGCGAGTTGATGCTCTATACCGAGCTGATGCGCTCCTGCATGCGGGCGGCCGAAGCCGATGCCGCGACCGACCGCTGGGGCGTCATGTGTCCGGCGATCCTGCCGGTCGAAAGCACCCGCAATCTGATGATGAATTGCTATCCGCGCATGATCGAGATCCTGCAGCTCCTGGGCTCGTCGAGCTTCCTGTTGACCCCGAGCGAGAAGGATTTCGAGGGCCCGCTGCAGCCCGACATCGAGCAGTATCTCGCGACCGACAACACCGAGGCTCGCGAGCGGGTGAAGCTCTTCCGCCTGGCCTGGGACGTCGCCGGCAACGCCTTTGGCAGCCGCCAGGTCCTCTATGAGCGCTTTTTTGCCAGCGATCCCCTGACCCGCGCCCGGGCGATGGCGGCGGTCTACCCGAAGGGCGAGGTTATCGAGCGCGTCCGGGAGTTTTTGGGCCGCGACGGCGAGCCGTGATACACTACCGGCCGGTTTCCAATTGTAGGATGGGCTGAGCGCAGCGAAGCCCATCATATTCGATCAGGCGCAGTGGTGATGGGCTTCGCGTTGCTCAGCCCATCCTACGGATGAACCGACGGAGGCTTAAATGGCCAAGCGACCGATGTATCTCCAGCACGTCAACATCTACGTGCGCAACGCCGAGCGCTCAAAGCAATGGTACGAGGACC
>VAZF01000441.1 GCA_005888425.1 Alphaproteobacteria bacterium | reverse complement strand
CTCCTGCGGCGAAACCACGTTGCAGCAGAAACAACCCCGCGCCGAGGAGACGGGTCTTCCAGTCAAAGCGCCTGCCTAGGAACTCGTACGCGGTATAGACGCCGAACCTTCGGTACATCGGCAGAAATACGCCGGACACGATGATGAGTGCGAGCGGCAATCCAAAATAATTCTGCACGAATCCGATGCCACTCTCGAAGCCCTGTCCCGGGATCGAAAGGAAGGTAATCGCGCTCGCCTGCGTGGCCATCACCGACAGGCCGATCGTACCCCACCCCGTGGACTGGCGGCCCTTCAGGTACGTATTAAGGCTCCGGATTTGACGCGTGCGCCACGAACCGTACGCGGCGATGCCGCCCAGGGTACCCAGGAACACCACCCAATCGGCGACGTTCACGAGAAGATCCGGGCGAACACCGCGAGCAGGATCACCACGAGGACAAACCACCCGAACACGAACAGATACACGCTGCGCCACGCATGGAACCCAGGCAGGCCGGGCGGCTCGGCGTCAAATCGCTGATCAGGCGGCAGTGGTCCGGTCATTTACCCAAGGAGATGAGATTGGCAAACAGCCGATACGCTCCGGGCACTCCTTCAGGAAGTTGCCGAAACCACGAAAGGCTGGTGTAGACGAAATACCCCTTGCCGTGCGGTGCCACGAGCAGCCCGCCTCGGAGGGGCACCTCCCCTGGATCGCTGAACGCCAGGATCGGCGAGAAGCGTTCGTCCCATTTATCTGGGAAATACAGGCCACGCTCCTGCACCCACCCGTCGAAATCTGCTGCAGTGATGCGATTCGGACTGGTCAACACCGGGTCATCGGGTGCCAGGAACGTCACGGGTGCTTGCTCATCCGTGACTCGGTCTCGCGAAATGTGAAGCTGGAAAGGTGCCAGCCAGTTTGCGCTCAGGCCGGTAGAGACGTTGTACTGTGCGATGACATTCCCGCCGTCCTCGACATACTCAAACAACGCCGGTACATGGTCCGCAAGATCCTTCCGGGTGTTGAAGGCTCGGATGCCAATGACGATGGCATCCAGCGCGTGCAGCTTTGCCGGGATTAGATCAGCGCCTGTCAGCTGCGTGACCGTATATCCCATGCTCTCCAAGGATCCGGCCATTTCGTCACCCGCCCCGGCCAGGTAGCCGATGTTATGACCTCGAATCGCCAGGTCGAGGGAAACGGCTTTCAGGCGAGCAACCGGCTGGAGGAGCTGAACCGGAATGTGGTCGTATCGAAACTCGATGCGCTGAGTATTGAACCGTGCGCCATTGACCTCCACGCTGGCCTCGAGAATTGCCGTGGCGGGTTGAGCTGGTGGGATGACACGGAAAGTGAATGTGGCGCGCTGCCCTGCCTGGTCGAGATGAAAGCGCTCTGAGGCGGTCGAGATCCTCCACCCGGTCGGGGCTTCCAACTGCACGGTCCCGGTGAGGCTCGCCCGTGCGGCGGTAAGCTCGACCGTCACCGGGCGCTCGGCGCCGGGCGCGAACAGCTGCACGCTTGGCACGAACCGAAGCGAGACCGGCGGAATCACATCCAGTCGGCGGCGCGTGGCGGCGTTCACGCGATTCGCCGCCTGCGTCGGCTCACCTGAAATCACCAGGGTCTGACCGCCGATTTCGAAGACGTACTCGATCGGGAATACGGCCGGGTTTTCCGGACGCCCAATGAGCGAAGGATCGTCGACGTGAGCCAAGCCCGCAGTACCTTCCTTGCGCAGCCAATACGGCTGGCTTGGCGGCGTGGCGGCGGGCAGGATCTGGGCATCGTCACGGACGAACAGTTGGTCGGGGCGCAGGTCGAGGACCTTGGTGAGTTGGCGCTGGATGCTGGGGTAACGCACCGCGGTCCAGCGAACAGGGGAGCTTGATCGTATAACTGCGGTGTGGCGCAGCTTCAACGTTTCGCCGGGTACGACCTCGGGTTGATCCACGAGGGTTTCCACCTCGAGACCGATCAACGCCTGGATGATGCGGTCCAGTTGCTGACGTTTGTCGCTGACGACGGGGTCCAGGGGTAGCATGGATAGTCGGCTGCGGATCGCCAACAAGGCGGGCGCGCTCGCCACCGGATCTTCCGGCTTGAACTGCGCGATCGCTTCCTCGGTCAATCGCCCGATCTCGGCACCGCCCGGCACCCGTTTCCACGTCGTGTCCACCCCGTCGAGGATGTCTTGCTTTGCGGATTCGCCGGCGAGCGGCAAAAAGGATTCGATCGTCGAACCGGCAGCCACCGCGCTGTTGCCAATATCGAAGCCCTGTGTTTTGTGCATTGCCCGGCTGCGGGCGGCGATCGAGGCAAACGCTTCGCCCAGCACCGGGTCGATGCCGCCGACGTCCATCTTTACGGCGCCCGTTCCTTCACCGAGGGACACGGCGGCTCCCGTGCCGGGCAGGCCGGCATTGTAGACAATCCGAAAGGGCTGCCACGGGGTCAGTTCGCCGAGCTGCTCCGGGAATGCGCGCGGGTCGCCCGCGAGCTTGAAAGCCTCAACGGCGAGGACGGTGGACGCGGTGTGATGGCCGTGAGTGCCGCCGGGCTGCGGCGAGAAGCGTGTCACCATCACATCCGGCCGGAAGGAGCGGATTATGCGGACGATGTCAGCCAGGACTTCCTGCCGATCCCAGATCCGCAGAGTTTCCTGGTAATCCTTCGAAAACCCGAAATCTTTCGCGCGGGTGAAGTACTGTCGTCCCCCGTCCAGACGCCGCGCGGCAAGCAATTCCTGGGTGCGGGCCACGCCCAACTGCTCACCGAACTGGGGCCCGAGCAGGTTCTGGCCGCCGTCACCGCGGGTAAGCGAAAGATAGGCCGTCCGGTATCCACGACCGCGCGCCAGATAGGTGATGACCCTCGTATTCTCGTCATCCGGATGGGCTGCGATGTACAGCACGCTGCCCATCGTGGCAAAGCTGCGCAGTTGTTGCAGGATATCGGCGCCAGCCGGGCGCTCGTCGGCACGACCGAGCTCGGAGCCGACCAGCAAGGTTGCACTGAGGGCCAACGCTACCAGTCGGCGGCTCCGCCTGGCCCACCCACCATCAGACGCAGTTTTTTCCAATTGTCCCACCTCGCGTGCGGCACGGCGATTCTAAATCAATGCCACGCGGTATCACCTGAAGGATATTGCGCCCGCGTCCGGCGATGCTTGGTGCCCGGGCAGATCGATATAATCGCCTCTCGCGATCAGTCGATCACCTATGCCGTCGGATCCCGCCCCAGTAGGCAGCCCACCCGGTCTATCGCCGATTGTCCCAGCGCGACGGCGCCGGCTTCGGGTGGAGGCTATTGTGACTTTGCTTTGGCGGCGGCGGTCCTCGGAGGGACGAGGCCGTTTAGCCGAACATAAACAACGAGATTGCCATAATGGTCCATGCTGTCTTGGATATTGTAAAGCACCGGATACCAGCGCAGGACCGATTGACCCCGCATGGTGACCTTTTCGACGGCCTTCGCGTCCGTCAATGCGGCAAGCGTGCGTTCGCCAAAGGCGTAGCTCTCCGAAAGCGCTTTCGTTAACTCATCCCTCGACTTCAGCGCCTCGATCTTCGCCTTGTCCGGCGCTGGTTCTCCGGCGACCAGACTCATGAAGGTATAATTCTCCAAAATGAGGTGGCTGACATTCTCGCGAAACGAGCGGATTTCCGGCGTCGGCCGGTAGTCATATTTTTCTTCGGGCATGATCTGGACAAGATTCACGACCAGATCGCGCGTGATACCCCACTGTGTGCGCAAGGGACCGACGATGTCATCCGCGGCGCGCGCAGTCGCGATGCTCATTAAAAGGATGAAAATTGAAGCCGCCAACCTGTTCGTCATTGAAAAGCCTCCAATGTGCCGGATAGGAATGGGTGTGCTGGATAGGGAAGGACTCGGATCTGCGAGCTGAAAACATCACTCAGGTCTGGATAGCGTGTCAACGCCGCAATAAGCTGAAGAATGTGTCGGCGAACCGGAGCAAAACTTGATGATAGGAGAGCCCCCGCGGGGGCCTTCCTGCGTACTTAGGTCATGCTCGGGTGGCCATCGAGCGTGCGACGCACGCCTTTGATTCGAACGGTTGCGCGATGTAGCGAAGGCTTTCCGGACCTTCCGAGCGTTCCGTCTTCTTGCCTTCAGGATATCCGGCACCGCCCGAAGGAGCGGTCGAAGCACAGGGTCATCGAGCGATCGGCGGCCCTGTCGTATGGCGCGGCCT
>VAZF01000440.1 GCA_005888425.1 Alphaproteobacteria bacterium | reverse complement strand
GCTTCCTTCCAGCCGGTCGCGAAATCGCCTTTGGTGAAGGTGACGCGCTTTGCGACGTTGGACGGGGCGGTCGGCTTGGGGTCAACGCCCTGCGTGAACAGATCGCTGTGCAGGATCGGCGCGTTCGGCTTCATCGCGTCTTCGACGTCGATGACGTACGGCAGAACCTCGTATTCGACCTCGATCAGCTCGACCGCCTCTTCGGCGATCGCCGGCGAGGTCGCGGCAACGGCGGCGACGGCATGCCCGTCATAGAGCACCTTGCCGCGCGCCATGCAGTTGTAAGAGAGGTCGCGGAAGTTCATCGGCCCTTCGCCGACAAACGCCTCCTCCGACGCGATCTCGGGGAAATCGGCGGCGCTCACGACGGCCCGGACGCCGGGCAGCTTCTCGGCCTTCGAGGTGTTGATCGACTTGATCCGGGCATGGGCATGCGGGCTGCGCTTCAGCTTGCCCCACAGCATGCCGGGCATCGTCATGTCGGCGCCGAAATTGGCGCGGCCGATGACCTTGTCGACGCCGTCCGGACGGATCGGACGGGTGCCGACGACTTTCAGACTCTCACCATCATACGCCATGAGATCCACTCCATGACTGAACCTGTACCGTACTGCCCTCTCCCGCATTGCGGAGAGGGTAATTTCATTCGGCCGCGAGCCGAGGCGGCTGCTCCGCGTCGAGCGCCGCGCGCAATTTCGGCGGCGACATCGGCAGATCGCGAAGCCGGATGCCGGTCGCGTCGGCGATCGCGTTGGCGACCGCCGCCATCGGCGGCACGATCGGCACCTCGCCGCAGCCGCGCGCGCCGAACGGATGGCGCGGGTTCGGCACCTCGACGAGGATCGTGTCGATCATCGGCATGTCGGAGGCGACCGGCACGCGATAATCAAGGAAACCCGGATTTTCGAGCCGCCCATCCTTGTCGTAGACATATTCCTCGTTGAGCGCCCAGCCGACGCCCTGCGCGACACCGCCCTGCATCTGGCCTTCGACATAGGAGGGATGGATCGCGCGCCCGACATCCTGGATCGCGGTATAGCGCAGGATCTTGACAGCGCCCGTCTCGCGGTCGACCTCGACATCGCAGATATGGGTCGTAAAGCCCGGCCCCTGCCCTTGCGCGTTGATCTGCACCTCGGCCGAAATCGGGCCGCCGGTGCGCGCCGCCTTGCCGGCGATCTCGGCCAGTGACAGCGGCTCGAAGCTGCCGGCATTGGCGCCCGCCGGATAGGCGCGGCCGTCGCGCCATTCGACGGCTTCAGCGCTGATGTCCCAAATGACCGCGGCGCGCTTCTTCAGTTCGCCGACAACCTTCTCGGCCGCCTGCGTCACCGCCATGCCACCGGCGAAGGTGACGCGGCTGCCGCCCGTCGAGGCGCTGAAGCCGATCGACGTCGTGTCGCCGACGACGGGGCGCACCTGTTCGTACGGCACGCCGAGCACTTCGGCGACCATCAACGCCATCGAAGCACGCGAGCCGCCGATATCCGGGTGGCCTTCGGTCACAGTGACCGTGCCGTCCTCGTTGATGTGGCAGGCCGCGCTCGATTCACCGCCGGCATTGTGCCAGTAGCCCGACGCGATGCCGCGCCCTTGATTGGGCCCGAGCGGCGTCTTTAGATGCTCGCTGGCGTTGGCCGCCTCGATCGTCTTCTGATAGCCGATATTGACCCAGGTCGGGCCGTGCACCGCCTTGCCGCCGTCGCGGGCGCCGTTGATCTCGCGCATCGCGAGCGCGTCGATGCCGAGCTCACGGGCGAGCTCGTCGACGCAGCTCTCGATCGCAAAGGAGGCGATCGGCGCCCCCGGCGCCCGATAGGCTGCGACCTTCGGGCGGTGGCACAAGACGTCGTAGCCGGTCACGACCGCGTTCGGCAGGTCGTAGACCGCGAGGCCGCACATGCAGCCCTGGTTGACCGGCGAACCCGGAAAGGCGCCGGATTGGTATTTCAGAACCGCCTCCACGGCGGTGATATGGCCATCCTTCTTGGCGCCGAGCTTGACTTCAATGACCGCGCCCGAGGTCGGCCCCGTCGCGCGGAACACTTCTTCCCGGCTCATGACGATCTTGACCGGCCGGCCGGATTTCTTCGACAGCAGATAGGCGACCGGTTCGAGATAGATGATCGTCTTCCCGCCAAAGCCGCCGCCGATCTCGGCCGGGATCGCGCGGATGCTGGCAATGTCGGCGCCGCAGATGCGCGAGGTGTAGGCGCGCACCATGAACTGACCCTGGCTCGAGCTCCAGATCGTGCATTGCCCGTCGGCCCCGACCGACACGAGGCAGGCATGCGGCTCGATGTAAGCCTGGTGCACCGGTTTTGTCGTGTAGCGCCGCTCGATGATCAGATCGGCCTGCTTGAAGCCGGCTTCGACATCGCCAATATCCGGGCGATGCCGGCCGAGATCGGCGGCGGGTTCGGCGGCAAGACGCTCGTCTATCTGGAACCGGTCGCGCTCGCGCTATCGAAGAAATCCGGCCGCCCGGTCAAGATCGTCATGAGCCGCGAAGAAGTATTCCGCGGCACCGGCCCGGCGGCCGGCGGTGTCTACGAGGTCAAGCTCGGCGCCAAGAAGGACGGCCGGCTCGTCGCCGCCGAACTCGTCGTCAAATTGCAGGCCGGCGCCTTCCCGGGCTCCCCGGTGGGACCCGCCTGCATGTGCGGCTTGGCGATGTACGACATCCCGCATGTGGGCATCGTCATGTCGGCGCCGAAATTGGCGCGGCCGGTGACCTTGTCGACCCCATCGGGACGGATCGGGCGGGTGCCGACGAGGCGCAGCGCGGATTTATCGAGATAGCTCATGCGCTCACTCCTTCAAAGCCGGTGCCTAATCCGCAATCCCGTAGGGCGGGTGGAGCGAAGCGTAACCCGCCAGCGCGCCGCGGGGGGACGAACGGCGGGTTACGCTGCGCTCCACCCGCCCTACAAAGACTGGCGACTACGTGGCGGGTGATGGCGGGTTCTCGCCGCGCATGACCGCCGCGGCATCGAGGACGGCGCGGACGATTTTGTCGTAACCGGTGCAGCGGCAAAGATTGCCGGCGAGCCAGTAGCGCGTCTCTTCCTCGGTCGGGTTCTTGTTTTCGTCGAGCAGCGCCTTCGCCGCGACGATGAAACCCGGTGTGCAGAAGCCGCATTGGAGCGCGGCGTGCTCCAGGAATTTCTGCTGCACCGGATGCAGCTTCTCACCCTCGGCGACGCCCTCGACGGTCAGGACCGTGCGGCCCTCGGCCTCGACGCCGAGCATCAGGCAGGAACACACGATGTTCCCGTCGACGATGACCGTGCAGGCGCCGCAATCGCCCGAGCCGCAGCCTTCCTTGCTGCCCGTCAGGTGCAATTCGTCGCGCAGGCAGTCAAGCAATGTCTGCTGCGGCTCGCAGAGGAATTCCACCGGCTCGCCATTGATGACGCTGGATACGTGATGCTTGCTCATTCTTTAGTCTCCCAAATTCGGCTTCAGGCGCGAGAGGCCGCGCGGTCGAAAGCAATGGCGGCGGCGCGGCGCGCCAGGACGCCGGCAACCTTGATGCGGTACTCGATCGTGCCGCGCTTGTCGGAAATCGGCCGGCAGGCTGCGCGCGCCGCCGAGTCGAGCCGCTTCAATGTGTCGTCATCGAGTTTGTGGCCGATCAGCGCCTGCGCCGCCTCTTCGACGATGACTTGCGTCGGAGCGACCGCGCCGAGCACGACGCGCGCTTCGGTGCAGGTGCCGCCGGCATCAAGCACGACGTTGACAGCGCAACCGACGACCGCGATGTCCATCTCGGTGCGCGGGATAAAGCGCAAATACGCATCCGACTGCCGCGGCAGCGGCTTCGGAATGCGGAACTCGACGACAAACTCGCCCTTCTGCAACGAGGTCTGCCCAGGGCCGGTCACGATATTCTCGACCGGCACCTCGCGCCGTCCGTTGGGGCCGACGACAACCGCCGTGGCGCGCGCGGCAATGACCGGCGGCACGCTGTCGGCGGCGGGCGAGGCGTTGCACAGATTGCCGGCGATCGAGCAGCGGCCCTGGATCTGCGTCGAGCCGATCAGATCAACCCCTTCGACAATGCCGGGATAGGCCCGGGTCAGCCGCTCGTCGGCGCTGATCATGATGCCCGGCGTCGCGGCGCCAATAACAAATTTGTCGCCCTCCTCGCGGATGCCGATGAGGCCCGGGATCCGCTTTGTATCGACGATCACCTCCGGCCGGACCCGTCCGGATTTCAGCTGGACGAGAAGATCGGTGCCGCCCGACAGCGCCTTTGCCACACCGGCGCTGGCGGCCAACGCCTTGACGGCATCATCGATTGACGTGGGTGCCGTGTAACTGACCCTCGGCATGTTCGCTCCTGAGAAAGACGTGGTCGCAGCCCACCGCCGCCGGATCAAAGGGGGCCGGCGCGGCAAGGTTCTGGCTTACACTACCATCCCCAGCAAGGTGAAGTGCAATCTCGGGGCCGTGCCACGCGGTATACGCGATACCCAGCAATGGCGGCGCTGAAAGACAGCGTGCCGCGGATGCTTCAGATCACGACCGTTTTGGCACCGTTGAGTGTGGCGTCAGGTTCAGCGCCCCTCCCCCGCTGCTCCTCGAGCATCCGCTCGTCGGAGACGACCGGACCGGGCAGCTCGGCGGGCTGCGGCAGGCCCTGCGCGAATTCGCGCAGCCGTTCGAGGTTCATGATGATGACGACCTGACGGTCGACCAGCACGATCCGCTCCTCGCGCAGCCGCCGCAAGGTGCGGTTCACATGCACGAGAGTCAGGCCGAGATGGTCGGCAATCTGCTCCTGGGTCAGCGGCAGATTGTAGGTCATGCGGCTGATCAGCCCATGCCGGCGCAGGCGGTCGTATAGATCGAGCAGCAGCACGCAGATCCGCCCCCGCGCGTCGAGCCGGCCGATGCTGGTCGCCAGCCGGTCGCCGCGCCAGCGCCCCTCCGCCATCAGCGCCAGGATTTGCAGCGTGACGGCGGGATCGGCCATCAGGGCGCGGACCTCCGAGGCGCGCAGCTGGTGATAGCCGACGCGGTTCGCCGCGGTGATCTCCTCGATTGGCCGATGCAGCACGATATGATCGAGCCCAATAAAGTCGCCCGGCGTCACGACATTCAGGATTGCGCGGCGGCCATCCGCCAGCCCGCAGAAGCGGAAGGCAAAGCCGCTGCGCATCAGGATTACGGAGGGCTCGGGATCGCTGGGACGGATCAGCGGCATGTCCCGGCCGGCAAAGCGCATGGGTGTTTGAAGAAAGGCCTGCCGCAGCCGGCGACCGCCGGTCAGCAGGTCCTCGGTGACCTGCGCCGCGTAGCGCGGCCGCTCAGACAATTCGGAGGGAAGCGACGGAAGCTTCTCGACCATCGATGCGACTCCCCGGATCCACCAACCTGGTCAAGGGTTCAGGATTTCTCTGCTCCATAAACGTACGCCGCGGCGGCAGAGTGCAGATTGTTATTCTAAGTTAATCAGACGGCGCCGCAATGCAACGGGTAAGTAGTGCCTCAGTGGGAAATCAGGGCGACTGAATGAATTAAATGCGCGGTTTAGCGTTAGGGTGCGATGGCTCATCTACCCGAGGACGAATGGATACGCTACCGCATCGAGCGGCTGCGGCGGTTGCGCCGATCCGTGACCGACGCGCACGCCGTTCGGGCAATAGACGAGTTGATCTACGAGGCCGAGGAACGGGTAAGGGCACTGGAGGCCGTTAGGCCCGATCCTCTT
>VAZF01000439.1 GCA_005888425.1 Alphaproteobacteria bacterium | reverse complement strand
AGGCGTGACGAGCGTCGACCAGCAGAAGATCCGGCGCACACGCACCGGCCTTATCGCGCACGACCCTGCCCTGGCACAGCCGGGCTATACGCTGTTCACGCCGATGTACGGGGACGGCACGGTCTATCTGATCGACATGGCCGGCGAGGTCGTGCACCGCTGGCAGATGCCGTACCGGCCCGGCCTGTACGCGCATTTCCTCGATAACGGCCATCTGTTCTACGGCGGCAAGGTCATGGAGGACCTGGACCGCTTCGAGGCCTGGCCGCGCTTCAAGGCGGGCGCCGCGCTGGAAGTCGATTGGCAGGGCCGCGTGGTCTGGGAATTGCGCCATCCCGACCATCACCACGATGCGCGCAAGCTCCGCAACGGCAATGTGCTCCTGCTCTGCCTCGCGCCATCATCCGAGGCGATCGCGCGGCGGGTCAAAGGCGGGCTGCCCGGCACCGAGGCGAATGGCGTCATCTACGCCGACTATCTCCTCGAAATGACGACATCGGGCGAGATTGTCTGGCAATGGTGCAGCTGGGAACACATGGAGCCGGAGCGCTATCCGATGACGGCGCAGGACATGCGCCACGAATGGACGCACGGCAACACGGTAGCGGAAACCGCCGACGGCAACATCCTCGTCAGCTTTCGCAACATCTCGACCGTCGTCATGATCGAGCGCGCGAGCGGCAACATCGTCTGGCAGATCGGCGGCCCGCCACTAGCGCAACAGCACGATCCCCGCCCCTTGCCGAACGGCAACATCCTGATCTTCGATAACGGGACGCACCGGCACGACAATCCGGTGACGTTCTCGCGCGTCATCGAGGTCGATCCGAAAACCAGCGAGATCGTGTGGCGCTACACCGATCAGTCGATCTTCGAATTCTTCAGCCCCTATATCTCCGGCGCCCAGCGCCTCGCGAACGGCAATACGCTCATTTGCGAGGGCTGCCACGGCCGCCTTTTCGAGGTGACGCACGAAGGCGAGACGGTCTGGGAATATGTCAGCCCGCATTTCTTCCAGGAGCCGGGCCGGGTCGGGCTCAACAACTGGGTGTTCCGCGCCTTTCGCTACACCGAAGAAGAAATATTGTTGGCTTCAAAGGCTTAGGATTTCGCCGTTCGGCTGGGCCGGGGAATCGCAAAGCTCTGTTCCGGTCCGGCATTCCCCGGTCGCGGGCCAAGTAGAACCTCGTGGCATTAATCCACGTTGAAGGGGGGCCTGGCGTGGGTTCGGGGCAACCGGCTGTAGACGAAGAGACCATCCTTGCTGCCGCAGCTAAACGGCGGCGAGAAGCATTGCGCCAGATGACCCGCTCCAGATCAGGTGAGCGGCCCTAGGCGGGTAACGCCTCCCGCTGACCACCGCAGGTCATGGCGCTCGTGGGATAACCTCGAACTGAACGTGCTGCGGCACCGGCTGGGGAGTTGAGCGCAGCCGCACCGGTCGCGACGCCGACGATAACAACACTGGCGATGGCAGCCGAAATAATCATCACCAGTCGTACAAGGCGGTCCGCCACGGGCCGCTACGTGACTTTGCGTTTTGATAGAGGCAAAGCAACGAGTTCCAACGTCGGCAATTCTCCGCTTTCGCTTCTCACGTATCCGTCATGGCGGGTGCTTGTTGCGCCGCTGGCCCAAAAGCGAAACGATGGCCCTCACGAACGGGGAATCTGGGGAATGTCGGGTCAAACAGGTTGATGCGAATGGCGCCTGGAAACGGTTTGCCTGTTGCTAAGCCCACGGCCCGTTGCTTGCCGGGCTCACGTCGGGAGGACCTCCCAACCTCAGAGTCCAGAGAGGAGGGCAGATGAAGGCGCACATCGTCGGCGGCGGCTTTGGGGGACTGGCAGCGGCCGCCCTTCTCATCCGCAACGCGGAGGTGTCCGGGGCGGATATCACGATCTATGAGGCGGACGAGCGGCTGGGCGGTGGATTCTTTCTCGGCGGCAGCGCGGAGAGCGGCTACAACCTGCCGGGCTCCGTGTTTGACAAGGAATTCCGCTGCACGTTCGATCTGCTCAAGTCGATCCCCTCCGCACGCAATCCCTCTATTTCCGTCACGGAGGATTTCTTCGCCTTCAATACGGGCGAGCCGTACCATGACCGGGCGCACATTTTAGATCGCAACGGCCGGATCGTGCATGGTCCGCGTTACGGCCTCAGCCTGTGCGACGGTCTCAGTCTTGGGCGGGTCCTTCTGATGCCCGAAACGATGCTGGACGGGCGGCGCATCGAAGAGTTCTTTTCCCAGCGGTTTTTCTCGACCGAATTCTGGTTCCTCTGGTCGACGATCATGGGGTCGCTGCCTCAGCACAGCGCGATCGAGTTTCGACGCTACATGAACCGCTTCCTGTACTTGTTCGGACACCTGTCGGACATGACCGGCGTGATGCGCACGCCAATCAACCAGTATCAAGCGTTCATAGAACCTCTGGTCGCGTGGCTCCGCCCGCGCGGCGTGAACTTCCTGACCGGCACCTTCGTCCGGGAGATCGGCTTGGCGCCGTCGCCGATCTCGTGCTCGTGACCACAGGATCGCAAGCGGCCGATTTTTCCACGGGATCGATGACCGAGGCGCCTAGTCCGCGGGCGAGCGGACGGGCCTGGGCGCTATGGGAGCGTCTCGCGCAGGGACGCACGGATTTCGGCAATCCTGACGTTTTCTTCGGTTCGGCCCGAATACCCGACTCGCTCTGGGTGACCTTCACAGTCACCGACACAGGGACCGAATTCAGCAACCAAATCGCCGCGCTGACCGGCAGCGAGTCGGGACGCGGCGGGCTGCTCACGCTGAAGGACTCGGGCTGGGTGTTGTCGTTATCCGTCTTCCACCAGCCGGAAATCATCGGCCAGCCGCCTGGCACGACCGTCTGGTGGGGCTACGGTTTATATCCCGACCGCAACGGCGATTTCGTCGGCAAACGCATGGACCAATGCACCGGCGCGGAGATCCTGGAGGAGACGCTGCGGCAACTGCGGTTCGATAAACAGTTGGACGCGATCATGGCGTCATCGATTTGCGTGCCTTGCTATATGCCCTACGTCAACAACATCTGGCTCCCTCGGAGCCGCGGCAACAAGCCTCCCCCCGTTCCAGAGGGGGCGACCAATCTCGGACTCATCGGCCAGTACGTCGAGGTGCCCAGAGAAATAGCCTTCACCATCGAGTGCTCTGCCCGAACGGCGTGGGAAGCAATTCACCGCCTGCTCAAGCGTGGCCCCGCGCCGCCGCCGGTTTATCAGGGCCAGTACGATCCGAAGGCGCTGTTCGACACGCTGAAGGTGTTTGCAGGGATTGGCTGAGTCGGTCCTGCGCTGGCGTAGTTCGCGAGCAGGCTGAAGCACATTCTACTCGCCGTCTGCTGGCGAGATGACCGAACACAGGTGCTCCTTTTTTCAGGTGCATGCCTTGGACCCCGGGAGTCGATGAACGACACTCCCTAAGCTTTGGATTATCCCCGTGCTAGCGCCGTAGTAATCACCAACCGCTCGTTACGGCATATCGAACAAGTGCCGAAGATGCGCTGAAACGATGCGGAGTCGGCGAGCACGCTGGTGACCCGCTGCACATCACGTCGCCCGTTAAAGGCTAGGCTTTCGGCAAGACAGGCATCGCAGTAGTTATTGCCTCGACTACCGAACAACACGTTAGCGACTTGGTCCATCGCATCCATGACATTCCCCCCTCGTCATGTGTGCAGAACCAGCTTTATAGGTCGTCCGCTCGCAGGATGCTGTGACATTTCCGTATCGAATACTCGCGCGTCGGTTGCATATAATGGAAGCAAGCGAGCGCCCCCTCTTTGCGAGCGAGTTCGCATCGAGGTAGTCGGGATCGGTTTTCTAGCTTTCGACCGCTCCGCCGAGCTGAGAGGCCGCCGAAACTGCTTCATGATAAGCTCCGTTGCGCAAGCGCAGCGGAGCGGAGCGATGAGCGACATCCCGAATTGGCACATCCTCGGTGACTGGTTCGACAATTGCAGCTGCGCGGTTGCATGCCCCTGCACCTTTGCGCAGGCGCCGGACAACGGCTTTTGCGAGTCGGTGCTGTTCTGGCATGTGCGCGAGGGCCATTACGGCGACGTCAAGCTCGACAATCTGAGCTTTGTGCGGGTCGGCCGCTGGGAGGGCGATCTGTGGGCGCGTCAGGCGAGCGGCGTCGCCGGGCTCTATATCGACGAGCATGCCGATGACCGGCAGATGGCGGCATTGCCGGCGATCATCGGCGGCCGCGCTGGAGGCTTCCCCGGATGGGTCAATGAATGCTTTTCCGGCGGGCGCCAGGCCCGCGGCGTCGAGCGCGCGAAGATCGCCTTCGAGATCGCGCCCGACGAGGCGCATTGGGGTGTCGAGATCGTCGGCAAGGTCAAGGCCTGGGCCAAGGCGCTGACCGGCCCCACGAGCAATTCGGGGAGCTATCCGCGGCTGATGAACGCGCCCGGCAGCGAGACCGGGCCCGGGCCGCAGCTCGTCACCTGGGGCAAGTCGACGATCCTGTCGGTCGACGCCTACGGCTTCAAATTCGAATACACCTCGAACTCGGCGAAGCACATCCCCTTCGACTGGACGGGCCCTGCCCCGTACCGGCCGGCCGCGACGGCGTAGGTCTGCCGACGCCTTTCAGACGGTTGCGAGAAGGCGGTCGAGCGCGGCGAGGACCGGCGGCTCGACGAGGGTCGGCGCATGTCCGACGCCAGGGACGCTGACCAGCTCGCCCCTTGGCAAGGCTGCGACCATGCGCTTCGCCTGTGCTTCCGACAAAACATCGCTGTCGGTGCCCCAGACGATTTGCGTCGCGCACGGCAACGTCTCCAGAGTCGGCCACAGGGGCGGCCGCGCGGGTGCGCCGCGTTTTACGCGCTGCTCGATATACGCCGGGTCCATCTTCCAGGCCCAGCGGCCGTCCGGGCGCTCGCTCAACACGCCGCGCGCTGTTTCCGTTTGGTCCTCGAGCGGGCGCGCCGCGGTGATCGGCGATATCTCGCGCCGGTATTGCATCGCTTCATCGAGGCTCGCGAAATCCGCCGGCCGGCTGCGCACGAGCCCGGTGATGCGGCCGCTGCCGGCCTCGACATCGGGGCCGATATCGTTGAGCACCAGACCGCGCAGCCGGTCGGCATATTGCGAGGCGTAGACCATCGCGATGACGCCGCCCATCGAGGTGCCGATCAATACAAAGCGGCCGATGCCGAGCTGATCGACGAGCGCCGCCAAATCGCCGGCCTGATCGGCGTATTGGTAGGCGTCGTCCTGAGACCAGGCGCTCTCGCCGTGGCCGCGCACATCCATCGCAATAATGTGCGCGCGATCCTGGATCCGCCGCGCCAGCGCGTTGAACGCCTCGGCGCTCGATGTGTAACCGTGCACGCAGATGACCGGTAATGCATCGGGCCGGCCCCATTCGAGATAGCGCAGCCGAAGCCCGTTGATAGTCAGGTGCTTAGCAGCGGGTTGCGATCGGGTCGTCATTGACGCGTCCTCCCTTGGCCAATTGCTTATCTTGCTAAACCCCGAGCCTGCCCGTACCTATGATTTTTATTCCCTCATGACGGCCGGGCATCGGCCGCCGCGGCAGGCGAGGTGGGCGATGAAGCTCCAGGACCAGAAGCTGTTCCGGCAGCAATGCTACATCGATGGCGAATGGGTCGATGCCTATGACCGGGCGACGGTCGCGGTCAAGGACCCGGCCTCGGGCGAGACCCTCGGCACGGTGCCGAAGATGGGCGCCGATGAGACCCGCCGCGCGATCGAGGCGGCGGACAAGGCGCTGCCCGCCTGGCGCGGCAAGACCGCCAAGGAGCGCGCCCAGATCCTGCGCCGCTGGTACGATCTGATGATGGCGAACCAGGACGA
>VAZF01000438.1 GCA_005888425.1 Alphaproteobacteria bacterium | reverse complement strand
GATGCCGCACAAGCGCGTCCCGGCGCCTCGATCGAATTGCTCGGCGAGCATTACGGGGTTGATGACGCAGCGGCCGATGCCGGCACGATCGGCTACGAGATCCTGACGGCGCTCGGCTCCCGCTTTCACCGGGTCTACCGCGATCCCGCCGCGACGCCGCTGCCGGAATGACCGAGACGCTTTCCGCGATCGGCGCGGTATTTCTCGCCTTCCTGGCCGCGGTCGGCGGCCTTGCGCGGTTCGCGGTGCAGGCGCTCGCCGCGGCCGCGAGCCCGCCCTATTTCCCGCGGCTGATCGCGCGCCAAGTGCTCTATATCGGCTATTACTCGCTGCCGGTCGTCGGCCTCACGGCGCTCTTCACCGGCATGGTGCTGGCGCTGCAATCCTATACCGGGTTCAGCCGCTTCAACGCGCAGAGCGCGGTCGCCACCGTCGTCGTGCTGTCGATGACCCGCGAATTGGGCCCCGTCATCGCCTCGTTGATGGTCGCCGGCCGGGTCGGCGCCGCCATGGCGGCCGAGATCGGCACGATGCGCGTCACCGAGCAGATCGACGCGTTGACGACGCTGTCGACCGATCCGCTGCGCTATCTCGTGCTGCCGCGCCTGATCGCCGGCTTGGTGACATTGCCGGTATTGGTGCTGATCGCTGACATCATCGGGGTGTTCGGCGGGTTCCTCGTCGGCACCTACAAGCTCGAGTTCAACCCGGTCGCCTACCTGACCCAGACCGAACAGTATCTTGAGACGATGGACGTCGTCTCGGGGCTCGTCAAAGCGGCGGTGTTCGGCTTCCTCATCGCGTTGATGGGCTGCTATCACGGCTACCACTCGCGCGGCGGCGCCGAGGGTGTCGGCCAAGCGACAACACATGCCGTCGTCTCAGCCTCGATCCTGATTCTCATTTTCAATTACGCGCTGACCCAGGCGTTCTTCTCGCGATGAGCGACGCAGCCGCCCCGAAAATCGCCCTCGTCGGAGTCGAGAAGTCGTTTGGCCGGAAGCGCGTGCTCGACGGCATCGACCTCACAGTCGCGCCCGGTGAGAGCCTCGTCATCATCGGCGGCTCGGGCACCGGCAAATCGGTGCTGATCAAGTGTATCCTCGGGATCATGCGGCCCGAGGCGGGATCAATTCGAATCGATGGCGCGGAAACCGTCGGGTTGCGCCGCCGCGGGCGCGAGCAGGTCATGCGCAAATTCGGCATGCTGTTTCAGGGCAGCGCGCTGTTCGATTCGCTGAGCGTCTGGGAAAACGTCGCCTTTGGCCTCGTCCAGGGCCGCGGTATGGATCGCGCCGCAGCGCGCGAGATCGCGCTCAAAAAACTTGCCGCCGTCGGCCTCGGCCCGGAAGTCGCGACGCTGAGCCCGGCCGAGCTGTCGGGCGGGATGCAGAAGCGCGTCGCGCTTGCCCGCGCGATCGCCGCCGAGCCCGAGATCGTGTTCTTCGACGAGCCGACCACCGGCCTCGACCCGATCATGGCCGATGTCATCAACCGGTTGATCGTCAGCTCTGTGCGCGAGCTCGGCGCGACGACGGTTTCGATCACTCACGACATGGTCAGCGCGCGCAGGATTGCCGACCGCATCGCGATGCTGCACAAGGGGCGCATCGTTTGGCAGGGCCCGGCGAGCGAGATCGACCGCAGCGACAACCCGTTCGTCGATCAGTTTGTCCATGGCCGCGCCGAAGGACCGATCCAGATGGAGGTCCGCGCCGCATGATCCCGCCCCGCCAGGCCTAGCATGGCCAAGCCGCAAGCCCGCTACGCCTGCCAGCAATGCGGCGCCCTCGCGCCGAAATGGGCCGGGCGGTGCGAGGCCTGCGGCGCCTGGAACAGCCTTGTCGAGGAGGTGCCGCGCAGCGCTCCGCCAAAGAGCCTCGGCCGCGCCACAAGCCGCCGCGGCGGCCCAGCAATCGATTTTGTCGGCCTGCGCGGAGAGACGGCCGGACCGCCGCGGCGACTGACCGGCATCGCCGAGCTCGACCGGGTCTGCGGCGGCGGCTTGGTTGCCGGCTCGACGATCCTCGTCGGCGGCGATCCCGGGATCGGCAAATCGACCTTGCTGCTGCAGGCGGCCGCCGCCTTCGCCGCGCGCGGTAGCACGGCGGCCTACATCACCGGCGAGGAAGCGATCGACCAGATCCGGCTACGCGCCGAGCGGCTCGGGGTCGCCGACCGCCCAGTCGGTCTCGCCGCCGCGAGCAGCGTTCGCGACATCGCCGATTCGCTCGATTCGGCCGAGGCGCCCGATCTCGTCATCATCGATTCGATCCAGACGATGTATCTCGACACGCTCGACAGCGCCCCCGGCACGGTCAGCCAGGTGCGCGGCGCGGCGCAGGAATTGATCGGCCTCGCCAAGCGCCGCGGCTTTGTCGTCGTGCTGGTCGGCCACGTGACAAAGGAAGGGCTGATCGCCGGCCCGCGCGTCCTCGAGCACATGGTCGACACCGTGCTCTATTTCGAAGGCGAACGCGGTCACCAATTCCGCATCCTGCGCGCCGTAAAAAACCGCTTTGGCGCGACCGATGAGATCGGCGTCTTCGAGATGAGCGATCGCGGCCTCGTCGAGGTGCCGAACCCCTCGGCATTGTTCCTTGCTGACCGCGACGACCCGACCAATTCGGAGGCGGGCGGTCGCGCCACTGGCGCTGCGGTGTTCGCCGGCATCGAGGGCACCCGGCCGCTCCTGGTCGAGGTGCAGGCGCTCGTCGCTCCATCGCTGCTCGGCACCCCTCGTCGCGCCGTTGTCGGCTGGGAGGCAACGCGCCTGGCGATGCTGACGGCGGTGCTCGACGCGCGCTGCGGTCTGTCGGTCGGCGCCAACGACATCTACCTCAACATCGCCGGCGGGCTGCGCATTGTCGAGCCGGCCGCCGATCTCGCCGTCGCGGCGGCGCTCGTGTCGGCCCTGACCGAGACCCCCTTCCCCGCCGATACTGTCGTCTTTGGCGAGATCGGTCTCTCCGGTCGGGTGCGGCCGGTCGGCCACGCCGAAGCGCGCCTCAAGGAAGCCGCCAAGCTTGGCTTTACCGAGGCCTGGGTCCCGAAGCGGCCATCCGGCCGCCGGGCGGCAAGTGCGGAGGGGCTGAGGACTGTCGAGATCGGCCATTTGAGCGAGCTCGTGGCGCGCCTGTCGCCGCCGCGCCGCCGGCTTGTCTCGCCGGCGGAACGTCCCCCGGGCCGGGTCGCGGTCGCGCCATGAACCAGCCATGAACCCGCTGGATCTCGGCGTCATCGCCATCATTGTGTTGTCGGCGATCTTCGCTTTCGCCCGCGGCTTTGTGCGCGAGGCGTTGTCGATCATCGCCTGGGTCGGCGCCGCGGCGATCACGGTCTTCGGCTTCAGCACGGTGCTGATT
>VAZF01000437.1 GCA_005888425.1 Alphaproteobacteria bacterium | reverse complement strand
ATGTCGGCGCGCCGGTTCCGCACACAATGTTCAAGCTCGCATTCGACGAGCGCCAGCCAAACCGGGTGTCGTGCGCTACCAACGGCGGCGAGGTTTGGACCAGCCGTGACGGCGGCGAGAGGTGGACCCAGCAGCCGCCACCGCCGGAGGGAACGCAAGTCTACGCGCTAGCCCGCGGCTGAACGCCACAAGGAACCCACGATGCCCGATACACCGACCTTCGGTCGTTATACCGAGATCCCCTATGACGGGATGACCCCGGAGCAGCAGGAGGGTTATCGCTTTCTGGTGGAGGTCCGCGGCGCGGCCGGCGGTCCAAGCAAGATCTGGGTGCACAACCCAAAGCTGGTAAAGGCGTCGGCGCCGCTCGGCGCCCATTTCCACCCCGGCGGCTATTCGCTGAGCGAGCGCGAGCGCGAGATCGCTGTGATCATCATCAACAGCAAATGGCATTCCGCCTACCCGACGAATGCGCATGAGCGGCGCGGCAAGGAAGTCGGATTGCCGGCCGAGAAGGTCGAGGCGATGCTCACCGGCCTGCCGACATCGTTCTCGGACGAGCGTGAGCAAATCGTGTACGAAATGGCGATCTGCCTGTCGAATGCGCGTTGGGTCTCGAAGGGCCTCTATGACCGCGCGGTCGAGGCGCTCGGACATATCGGCATCACCGACGTGATCACGTTGATGGGCTATTACTCCAGTGTGTCGATGACGCTCGCCTTTTACGACGTGCCGGCCGGCGCGCCAGGCATGGCTCGCTAACGGAGGAAGTGCCGATGACCGCACGCGACCTTCGCCCGCTCGGGGAGACGCTTGGCACCGAGGCGCTCGGCATCGACCTATCGAAGCCGCTCGACGCCGAGACCTTCGCTTGGATCGAGAATTCGTTCGCTGAACATCCGGTGCTGGTGTTTCGGGACCAGGATCTGGGGCCAGCACAACTTGCGGCTTTCGGGCGCCGCTTCGGGATACCGAAGATCCATTCGCTGGTCGATTACCGCCATGCCGATTTTCCCGAGGTGTCCTGGCTGACCAATGTTCACAAGGACGGCAACATCGACTGGTTCGGGGTCAAGCGTGCGACCGATTGGCACACTGACTCGCCGTACGAGGAGGTGCCGCCGCGGTTGGCCATTTTGCACGCGAAGGAAGTGCCGTCCTCAAAGGGCGGCACGATGTTTGCCGATATGCGTGCCGCCTATGATGCGCTCGATGCGGCGATGAAGCAGCGGCTCGCTGGTCTCGTCGGGCTGCACGGCCGTCACGACGGGCCGGCCGGAGTCAGGCTCTACGAGGGCGACCCAGAGCAAAACCTCGACCGCAAATACCTCGAAAAGGCGCGGCCAGCCATCATCCAGCATTCGGCGACCGGCCGCTCTATCCTATTCGTCAACCCGCTGCACACCCACGGCTTTGAAGGGATTACGAAAGACGAGGCCTGGGCGCTGATCGAGCAACTCGCCGACCATTCGACTCAGAAGCGGTTCGTGTACTACCACGCATGGCGCGTCGGCGACGTGCTGATGTGGGACGAACAGGCGACGATGCACCGCGGCGCGGGCGACTACCGCCCGGACGAGCGCCGGGTCATGCTGCGCACCATTGTTTACCCGAATTAAAGCGGACGCCGGGCTCGTGGCCAGCCAACCCCTCGCCGGCCAGATCGGCGAGCCGAATGATCCGATACCGCGCTCAGAACAACTGAGCGGCGAAGCGCTATGGGTGGACCACTTGTTGTCCTTCAGGTCTCTGGGGCAGGCATGAGACTTGCGTCGATCAACATATCTCGGCTCACTCGGTTGGTTTCCTCTCACAAGCGGCCCGAGTCTCTTAGATCGGCCGTGGGATAAGCGATGGAATATGTGAAGCTCGGCCGCACCGGCCTCGACGTCTCGCGTATCTGCCTCGGCTGCATGAGCTACGGCGCCGCCGATAGCGGCAACCATGCCTGGAGCCTCGCCGAGGAGGAAGCCCGCCCGTTCATCAAGCGGGCGCTCGAAGGCGGCATCAATTTCTTCGACACCGCGAACCGTTATTCGCTCGGCAGCAGCGAGGAGATCCTCGGAAGGGCTATCAAGGATTTCGCCCGCCGCGACGAGGTGGTCATCGCGACCAAAGTATATGGCCGGATGCGCCCCGGTCCGAACGGCAGCGGCCTGTCGCGCAAGGCAATCATGAGCGAGATCGACGCCAGCCTGTACCGGCTCGGCATGGATTATGTCGACCTCTACCAGATCCATCGCTGGGATCACGAAACCCCGATCGAGGAGACAATCGAAGCGCTGCACGATGTCGTCAAGAGCGGCAAGGCCCGCTATATCGGCGCGTCGTCGATGTATGCTTGGCAATTCGCCAAGGCACTTGCCGTAGCCGAGCGGAACGGCTGGACCCGCTTCGTCAGCATGCAGAACCTGGTCAACCTGCTCTACCGCGAGGAGGAGCGCGAGATGCTGCCGCTGTGTGCTGCCGAAGGGGTCGGCGTCATTCCTTGGAGTCCGCAAGCGCGCGGCCGTCTGACGCGCGACTGGGACTACACCAGCACTCGCACCGAGACTGATGAGGCGATCACGCGGCTGTTCGCCAAGACCGAGGAGGCGGACAAGAAGGTTGCTGATCGCGTCGCCGCTGTAGCGGCGGCGCGCGGCGTGTCGCGTGGACAGGTGGCGCTCGCCTGGCTGTTGGCCAAGCCGGTCATCACCGCGCCAATCGTCGGTGCCACCAAGCTGCACCACCTCGACGAGGCGCTCGCCAGCGTGAATGTAAAACTCTCGGCTGAGGAGATTGCCTCGCTCGAAGAGCCGTACATGCCGCACCAGGTCGTCGGATTCCTCTGAGCCGCACGCTGCCGAGCACAGCACCTGCTCTTGGTCGATGAGCCGCACCCGAAGAGTGTATAATGCCGAAGAGGTCCGGCGCCTCAGCGAAACGACGATCGCGTATTACGATCGGTTCGCACGGGCCTTCTGGGACGGTACGCGGCAGCACGATGTTAGCCAAAATTACGCTGCATTCCTCAATGCGCTAGAGGGCGACCCACCTTACTCGATTCTTGATCTCGGTTGCGGACCCGGCCGCGATCTCAGTCACTTTCGATCCTTGGGACACGAAGCCGTGGGGCTCGATGGATCGCAGCAATTCGTTGCCATGGCGCGTGCGCATTCGCGCTGCGAGGTCCTCCATCGGGATTTGCTGGTTATGCGATTACCCGAGAGCCGCTTTGACGGGGTTTTTGCAAACGCGTCACTGTTCCATGTGCCGAGCCAGGAATTGCCGACGGTTTTGCTGGAGCTGTTCAAAACATTGAAACGCCGCGGTGTTCTGTTCTCGTCAAATCCGAGAGGGAACAACGAAGAGGGTTTGAGCGACGATCGCTATGCCTGTTTCTTCGATCTCGACACTTGGCGCGATTACGTGACTTCGGCCGGTTTCGTCGAGCTGGACCATTATTACCGCCCGCCCGGTCAGCCGCGGGAGAGGCAACCGTGGCTCGCGACCGTTTGGCGCAAACCATAGCGCGCTGTGACATGCCGCCGCCATTACTGCTGCTTCAGGAGATCAGCCTAAGTTTCGGGGCAACGCCGCTGCTTTCCGGCGCGGCTCTCGCCCCTTCGCTCGTCCATCAAACCTGCTGGTGCTCGACGAGCCGACTAACGATCTCGATTTGGAAACGCTCGATTTATTGCAAGAGAAGCTAGCCGAGTACGCTGGCACGGTG
>VAZF01000480.1 GCA_005888425.1 Alphaproteobacteria bacterium | reverse complement strand
AGCGCCGCGCCTATGTGCTCGCCGACAACAAGCTGGCGCTCAACGCCGGCTGGGATCTCGAGATGCTTTCGCTCGAAATCGGCGAGCTGGGCGAAGCGGGGTTTGACCTCGGCCTCGCCGGCTTTGACGAGTTCGAGCTCGGCGAGTTATTCGCCGAGAGGACCCAAGGTCGGACCGATCCCGACGATGCGCCGGAGGCTCCCGCGCACCCGGTAGCGGAGCCGGGCGACTTATGGGGGCTCGGCCCTCATCGCTTGCTCTGCGGCGACAGCACCGTGGCGACCGACGTTGCGCGCGTGCTCGGTGGCGTCGCGCCGCACCTTATGGTCACCGACCCGCCCTACGGCGTTAATTACGACCCGGCTTGGCGCAATCAGGCCGGCCGATCGATCAATGGGACGACCCGGCGGATTGCGGCCGGCACGGTCATCAAGCCGATCGGGGCGAGGGCGGTCGGCAAAGTAGTCAATGACGACCGGGCTGATTGGCGCGAGGCCTGGGCGCTGTTCCCCGGCTCGGTGGCCTATATTTGGCACGCCGGGACCAAGGCCGGCATCGTGCAGGACAGCTTAGCCGCCTGCGGCTTCGAGACCCGCTCGCAAATCATTTGGGCCAAAAACAACTTCGCGATCGGCCGCGGCCATTACCACTGCAAGCACGAGCCGTGCTGGTACGTGGTGCGCAAGGGTAGCACCGCGTCTTGGGTCGGCGACCATTCTCAGACGACGTTGTGGCAGATCGACAAAAATTTGAAATCGGAAACCGGCCACGGCACGCAAAAGCCGGTCGAGTGCATGCGCCGGCCGATCGAGAATAATGCGTCGCCCGGGCAGGCCGTCTACGAGCCGTTCAGCGGCTCGGGCACGACGATAATCGCGGCTGAGATGACCGGCCGCGTGTGCCACGCGATTGAAATCGCGCCGGCTTATGTCGATGTTGCGGTGAAGCGCTGGCAGGAGTTTACTGGCCAGCAAGCGGTGCTCGACGGCGACGGTCGAAGCTTCGACAACGTCGCCGCGCAGCGGGCACGCTAGTCCCTTACCGTCGAATTTTCCAATGGCTCGACCGGTTTGGACCCCTACTGACCCGCAGCGGCGGCAAGCCGAGACGATGGCCGCCTACGGCATTCCCGAGGCGGACATTGCGCGCGTGCTCGGCGTCTCGAAGCCGACCTTGCGCAAGCATTGCGGTAGCGAGCTCGACACGGGTGGCACCAGGGCCAACTCAAAGGTCGCTGACTTTCTGTTCTACGGAATTTGCGGCGGCACCGGCAAACCGGCATTCAAAGACGAGCGCGCCCGCGTCACGGCCGCGATCTTCTGGATGAAGACGCGCGGCGGCTGGAGCGAAACCAGCACCCACAGACACACCGGTGCGGCGAACGGTGATCCGATCGAGGTCGAAGTTGTCACTGTCAGAGAACGTCTCACCCGCCGAATTGCTCGCA
>VAZF01000479.1 GCA_005888425.1 Alphaproteobacteria bacterium | reverse complement strand
GCATATTCCACCCGCGATGCGGGCTCCGAGGGTTTGTGCGAGACCCGCGTCGCGATCGCAGCGATCAGCGCCACGGCTCCGACGACAAGCATGACCCCCATGACGATGACCGCGATCTTGAGCGGGCGCATTGGGCGGGGCTCAGCCGATCGGGGCCGGCATGCCGGCTGACGCGGCCACCGACGGGCCGGTCCCGGGTGGGCAGGTCGAGCTCCGCAGCGATGCAGAGGATGCGGGGCAGCGCCTCGACCGGGTATTGCAGCGCCACCTGCCGGAGCTGTCCCGCACCCGCTTCAAGCAGCTGATCCTCGCCGGCGACGTCACCTCTGACGGCGCCGTGCAACGCGACCCGGCGCAGCGGGTGCAGCCGGGCCAGCATTTCTGGGTCGTCCTGCCGGAACCGGCCGACCCGGTCCCGGCGGCGCAGGCGATCCCGCTCGCGATCCGCTTTGAGGATGAGCACCTGATCGTCGTCGACAAGCCGGCCGGCCTCGTCGTCCACCCGGCGCCGGGCAACCCAGAGGGAACACTGGTCAATGCCCTCCTCGCGCATTGCGGCGACAGCCTCGCCGGCATCGGCGGGGTGCGCCGGCCGGGGATCGTGCATCGCCTCGACAAAGACACCAGCGGGCTCCTCGTCGTCGCCAAAACCGAACTGGCCCACCGCGCGCTATCGCGCGACTTCGCGGGGCGCCGGATCGAGCGCGCCTACAGCGCCTTTGTGTGGGGCGTGCCGGTGCCCACAACCGGCGAGATCAGCGGCAATATCGGCCGCAGCCCGCGGAACCGCAAGAAAATGGCCGTCGTGCCGGAAGGCCGCGGCAGATCGGCCGTGACGCGCTACCGCGTCGAGCGCCGCTACGCGGATCACGCGGCTTTGATCGAGTGCCGGCTGCTGACCGGGCGCACTCACCAGATCCGCGTGCATCTGTCGCATGCCGGCCATCCGCTGATCGGAGATCCGGTATATGGCACCCGCTCCGGGCGCGCCGCGGCGCGGCTCGGCCCGGCCGGCGCGGCGATTTCCGCATTTCCGCGCCAGGCCTTGCATGCCCGGCTGCTCGGTTTCACCCACCCGGCGACTGGCGAAAAGCTCCGCTTTGAGAGTCCGCTGCCGGCCGACCTCGCCGAGCTCAAGCGAAACTTAGAGCTACTTTAAACTGGACAAAAACCGACTATATCAGTAGGGTTTTCGGCCGAGGGATTTCGCGGCGAAATGCCAGGGATCACCCGGCCAGTCTCGGCGTTCGCCAATCTGGCACCCTATCGGAGCACCACAGTTAAAATGGCCAGTCTTTCGGTCCCGTCTCTTTCCGGCGAAGGAAACCTGTCGCGGTATCTCCAGGAGATCCGCAAGTTCCCGATGTTGGAGCCGGACGAGGAATACATGCTCGCCAAGCGCTGGAAAGAGCGCGAAGACTCCGATGCCGCGCATCGGCTGGTCACGAGCCATTTGCGCCTCGTCGCCAAGATCGCGATGGGCTATCGCGGCTACGGTCTGCCCCTCTCCGAGCTGATCTCGGAGGGCAATGTCGGCATGATGCAGGCGGTCAAGCGCTTCGACCCCGACCGCGGCTTCCGCCTCGCGACCTACGCGATGTGGTGGATCCGCGCCGCCATCCAGGAATACATCCTGCACTCCTGGTCGCTGGTCAAAATGGGCACGACGGCGGCACAGAAGAAGCTGTTCTTCAACCTGCGCAAGCTCAAGGGCCAGCTGCAGGCGATGGAGGAAGGCGATCTGTCGCCCGAAAACCTGAAAAAGATCGCGACCGAGCTCGACGTCCCGGAGGCCGATGTCGTCAGCATGAACCGGCGGCTCGCCAGCCCCGATCACTCGCTGAACGCGCCGCTGCGCAGCGACAGCGAGGGCGAGTGGCAGGATTGGCTGGTCGATGACAGCGAGAGCCAGGAAACAAAGCTCGGCGAACGGCAGGAGCTGGGCCTCCGGCGCGATCTCCTCGAAAAGGCGATGACGCATCTCAACGACCGCGAGCGCCACATCCTGACCGAGCGGCGATTGAAGGAAAACCCGACGACGCTCGAGGATCTGTCGCAGCAATACGGCATCTCGCGGGAGCGGGTGCGGCAGATCGAGGTGCGCGCCTTCGAGAAATTGCAGAAGGCGATGAAGGCGGCCGCCGTCGAGCGCCGCCTCGTCACGCACTAAATCGCCGCGTTACCCCTTCAAATATTCGAATACTTAAACGGCGCCCCGGCGAAAGCCGGGGCCCACTTTTCCGCGCTTGCGCTGGTTGAGCCGTGGGTCCCGGCTTTCGCCGGGACGCGGTCGCTTAGCTCGGGTCCAGCTCGGTATCCCAGTAGAGATAGTCGCGCCAGCTCTCGTGCAGGTAATTGGGCGGGAAGGCGCGCCCGTTGTCCTGCAGCATGTAGGTCGTCGGCTGCACCGGCCTGTGCCGCGGATACATCCCGGATTGCTGCGGCAGCCGATTGCCCTTCAAGAGATTGCAGCCGGCGCAGGCGGTCACGACGTTGGTCCACAAGGTCCGCCCGCCGCGCGAGCGCGGCACCACATGGTCAAAGGTCAGATCGTGCGAGGAATGCGGCCGGCCGCAATACTGGCAGGTAAAGCGGTCGCGCAGGAAGACGTTAAACCGGGTAAAGGCCGGGTGCCGCGCCGCATGGACGTATTCCTTGAGCGCGATAACGCTCGGCAGCCGCATCTCGAAGGACGGGCTGCGAACAATCGCGTCGTAATGGTCGATGATGTTGACGCGATCGAGGAACACCGCCTTGACCGCATCCTGCCACGACCAGAGCGACAGCGGGAAATAGCTGAGCGGGCGGAAATCCGCGTTCAGCACCAGGGCCGGGCAGCTATCGAGCATGGCCGTCACCGAGGAGCCCTTCCGTTCCTATCGCCCATCCGGCATCAACCCATCGTCCGCATTAACACGCGAACCTGACGTTTTGATAGCGGATCAGGTTCCCGGCGACAAGTTTTCGCAGCCTTCTCAACAATCTCTGGGGCTGTAACCCCAATACGTCACCAGCGGTTGATAGTACCCAATGGGCCGAATCGGCCTGCCTTGCTGGCCGATCGGATCGCATGCTATCCCCGGAAGAAGACAAAATCGGGCCGCGGGAGGAGGCATGCGCTTCGGATTTTTCGACCAATTGCCCTGCGCTCCCGGCTTTACGGAGCAGCAGCGCTACCACGACATCCTGGCCCAGATCGACCTCGGCGACGAAGTTGGGTTCGACACGGTCTGGCTCGGCGAGCTGCATTTCAGCCGGGCTTTTTCGATCCTCGCCGACCCCTTGATGCTGCTCGCCGCGGCGTCACAGCGCACCTCCCGGATCCGGCTTGGCACGGCGGTGACGCTCCTGCCGCTCCACAACCCGGTCAAAATCGCGGAAGAGGCGGCGATCGTCGATCTCCTGAGCAACGGGCGGCTCGAA
>VAZF01000478.1 GCA_005888425.1 Alphaproteobacteria bacterium | reverse complement strand
GAGTCCATCCAGCAATACAGTCGCGGGGACAACCAATGGCCTGGCGATATTGCGGCGTGGCGCGAAGCTGGCGGGAGCCACATATCTGTCGTGACGATGGGCGCGAATCTCACCACGGTGGACGGCCACATCGAAGCCATCAAGCGTTGGCGTGCCGTCTACAACTCGGTCCGTTAGAGCTCTGCAGCATGGTCGGGGACCGCTCTCGCGCACCGCGGCTATCCGAAAGCGGTCTCTGCAGAGGGTGTACCCGATCGCATCGCCGCAAAGCCCCGCAAATGGCGGGGGATTTCGAATCCTGGGTGCCGGAACCGAAATATCTTCTAAATCAGTAACTTACATGGCGGATGGGGTGGGATTCGAACCCACGAGAGGCTTGCACCCCTGCCGGTTTTCAAGACCGGTGCCTTAAACCGCTCGGCCACCCATCCGGCTCGGAGCATCAGAGATTTGGGAATGATCGGCTGAGGCGAAAGGGCCGATGCCACGGGATCGCGCGGCGGTCAAGGCCGGAGGGTCTGTTTCGGCAAACGCGACGCGGCCTCGCGTCAGGCGGCGATCGGCGCCTGTGCTGGCGCACAGGACCTGATCTGGTCCGGCGATACATCGGTCATGCCGCCGCTGATGCAGGACACCCGATAGCGGCCGCGCGGCAGCAACTGAAAGACCGTCCCGCGCAGCCATACGCCCTCGGGCCCCCAGCCGTCAGTGTCAAACACCTCGACCGGATCGCCGACCCGCAACACCCAGCCGCTTTGATTTCCGCGGTGCCGGCTCGCGATCCGTTTCGGGTCGCGTCGCAGCCGGATCGAAGGGTCGCTCGCCATCGGCGCCTCGGTGCCATCGCAATTGGTGTCTGCAAAGGCTAACACGCGCCGCCCAAGCCCGGCCTCGGAGCGGCGCATACCTCTGAAAAGCAAGAAAGCTCGGGATTGCGAGTGTGATCGGCGCCGTTGTCGAGCGGCGAATCGAACGCGTGCAGGTTTACGGCAACAGCACCTCGCCGAGCGCGCTGGCGGAGAGGACGGCATGCTCGCGATATTGCACGCAGGCGACACCGCGGCGCGGCTCGGTGCGGTGGAGTGCCGGCGGCGCGGCGAGGCAGAGCTCGACGGCATGCGGGCAGCGGTCGGCGAAGACGCAGCCGTCGGGTGTGAGCGCGACGCTGGTGCGCGGCGTCTCGTTCTCCTCCGCGAGCCAGTCGCGCTCGGCATGGGCGCGCGGGATCGCCGAAACGAGAAGCTGTGTATAGGGGTGCTGCGGCCGACGCACGACCGGCTCGACGGCGCCGGCTTCGGCGAGGTGGGCGCGGTACAACACGAGGATCGCATCGCTGACCTGATAAGCGGTCGCGAGGTCATGCGTGATGTAGAGGATCGAGATCCCGTGCTCGTCGGTGAGTCGGCGCAATGAGCCGAGGATCGTCGCACGCAACGACGCATCGACCATCGATACGGGCTCATCGGCGACGATCAATTTCGGCTTTGGCAAGAGCGCACGCGCCACCATGACGCGCTGGCGCTGGCCGCCCGAGAGCTGATGCGGATAGCGACCGAGGATCTCCTCCGGGCGCAAGCCGACCGCGCGTAGCGCTTCGCCGATCAGATCGCGGGCATCCGCGCGCGAGGTAGCGAGGCCGAAGCGGCGCACCGGCACGGTCAGCACGTGATCGACGCGGTAGAACGGGTTATAGACGCCGTACGGGTCCTGAAAAATGGCCTGAACGTCACGGCGGAAGGTGCGTCGAGCCTCAAATCCGAGCCGACGCAGATCTTGGCCGCGGTAGCGCACGATGCCCTCGGTCGGCTCGACAAGGCCGAGCAGCAGGCGCGCCAGCGTTGTCTTGCCGGAGCCGCTCTCGCCGCGGCATTGCATCATGCGAAATGGGCATCATGCCAGGTGACAACCGACCTGCGCGCCGGCGATATCGCGCAGCACGGGGCGTTCGGCGCGGCAGCGATCGATCGCCAGCTCGCAGCGCGGGTGGAAGGCGCAGCCCGATGGCAATTCGCGCAAGGAGGGCGCGAGGCCGGGGATGCCGGCGAGCATGCCGCGCGCCTCGAGCGACGGCAGCGCGGCGATCAGGGCGCGCGTATAGGGATGGCGCGGCCGCGCGATGATGTCGGCGATCGGCGCCACCTCGACCAGCCGGCCGGCATACATGATGCCGAGCCGGTCGACGAATTGCGCCATCAATCCCATGTCGTGGCCGACGAGGATGACCGCCGCGCCCAATTCCTGCTGCACCCGCGCCAAGGTCGCCATGACCTGGCGCTGTACGACGACATCGAGCGCGCTGGTCGGCTCGTCGGCGATGATGACCTTTGGGCGCAATGAAATCGCGATCGCGATGCAGGCGCGCTGCTTCATGCCGCCCGACAATTCGTGCGGATACATGCGCGCGATCGTCGCCGGCAGCCCGACCGCGGCGAGGAGCGCGGTAATGCGGCGCTGTTCTTCACGATGACCGAGACGAAGCCCGTGATCGGCGAAGGCGTCGGCAATCTGCCGGCCGATGCGGAGGACCGGGTTCAGCGAATTCATCGACCCTTGCGGCACGAGCGCAATGCCGGCAAGGCGCAATCGGCGGATGCCGTCATCGTCGAGATCGGCGATGCGGGCGTCGTCGAGCCAGACTGCACCAGCCTCGATATGGCCGGGCGGCTTGATCAGGCGCAGGATCGACAGGGCCAAAGTCGATTTCCCGGAGCCGCTTTCGCCGGCCAGACCGAAGCGCTCGCCCGGCATGAGCGCAAAGCTGACATCATCGACCGCGCGCACCTTGCCGAGCGGATGATCGAAGGCGACCCGCAGACCCTCGACCCGCAGGACCGGCTCGCTCACGCGGTTCTCCTGAGGCGCGGATTGGCGATCTCGTCGAGCCCGACGGTCAGGAAAAACAGGCCGAGAAAGACCATCACGATGATGACGGTCGGCGCCAGCCACCACCACCACCAGCCATTGATCATCGCGGCATTGAAATTGACCCAGTACAAGGTCATGCCGAGCGTTGGCGCATCAATTGGGCCGAGGCCGAGCACTTCGAGCCCGATCGAGGCGAGGATCGCGGCTGACACGGCGTTGACCAAAGTGGCGGCGAGATAGGGCAACAGGTTCGGCATCAGCTCGAAAAAGATAATCGCGGGCCCGCTCATGCCCGACAGCCGCGCCACCTCGACATAGCCGCGCTCGCGCAACGACAAGACCTGGGCGCGGATCGTGCGGGTCGGGTAGAGCCAGGCGAGCGAGGCGACGACGATCGCCATCTGATTGACCGTCAGCGTGCCCTTCAAGGACACGGCGATGATGATCAGGACGAGCAGCCCGGGTACGGTCAGGCCGATATCGGCAATGCCGCGGATCACCGTGTCGAGCAGGCCGCGGTAATAGGCAGCGATGAAGGCGAGCACGGTGCCGATGCCGACGCCGAGAAAGCCGGCGATGAAGCCGATCCGCAGCGTCAAGGGTGTGCCGGCGATCATCACCGCGAGGAGGTCGCGGCCTTGCCGGTCGGTGCCGAACGGATATTCCCATGAGGGCGCGCGCAAGGTCGGCGCCGACAAGGGCCGCGCATCCTCGATATCGACGAGCATGCCGCCAATCACGACAAACAGTGCGAGCGCGGCAAGCAGTACGGTGCCGAGCGCCAAAGACGGGTTGCGGCGGAGATAGCGGACGACGCCGCGCATCATGCTCGGCGGTAGGAGATGCGGGGATCGAGCCAGGGATAGATCACGTCGAGCACGAAGGTCGTGAAGCCGAGCGCGACGATGACTGTGAAGACGACGCCCTGGATCACGAAATGGTCGTTCTCGCGGATCGCCTGAAACAACAGCGTGCCGATGCCGGGATAGCCAAAGATGACCTCGACCAATACCGCACCCGACAGGATCTGGCCGAGAGCAAGGGCGAGCGCGGTAACCTGCGGCAGGATCGCATTGCGCAGGCAATAGCGCAGAAAGACGGTCGGCGCCTTCAACCCTTTCGCCTCAGCGAAGGTGACGTAATCCTCGCCCATTGTCGTCACCATCATGCCGCGCATGCCGAGCGCCCATCCGCCCGTCGCGACAAGGATAATCGATAAGGCGGGCAACAGCGCGTGCTGCAGCACGTCGGTGGCGAAACGCCAGCTCAACGCGGGGAAGGCGCCGGCGGAATAGCCGCCGAAGATCGGCAAGAGCGGGATCTGAAAGGCGAGCAGATAAGTCAGGATCAACCCGAGCAGAAAGAACGGGATCGCGTGCAACGCCCAGAGCGGCGGCATCAGCCAGCGCATCCAGCGCGGCGCGCCGGGCCAGGCAAGGAGCGCGCCGAGGAACGAGCCGATCGCGAAGGAGAGGAGCGTCGTCGTGCCGAGGAGGGCCAAGGTCCAGGGCAGCGCGTCGGCGATCAGCTCGCTGACCCGGCGCGGATAATTGGCGATCGAATAGTTGAAATCGAGATGCGCGACGCCGTCGAGATAGGACAGATACTGGCGCCATAGCGGCTTATCGAGCCCGAACCGGCGCTCGTATTCCTTCGTCATCTCGTCGATGCCGCCCTGCACATAGCCGCCGAGCGCGGCTTGCTGCAGCAATTTGGTACGCACCGGGTCCTGCCCCGACAGGCGCGGCAGGAAGAAGTTGAGACTGGCGGCGAGCCAGACGATCAACAGAAACACGCCGAAGCGGCGCGCGATATAGGCGGCCTGCATTAATCGATCTCAGGGAGCTGCAACTGCGGACCACAGGGTCATGCAGCCGAGGCGCGCTGCAGGTTCCACAGCACCATCGCGAAGGTCAGGTGCCAGTGGGCGCCGTTGACATAGGGGTTCTGCTCGGTTGGCCAGTTCTTCCAATACGCGGTGTTCCACGGGATGCGGTGATAGTTCTGCACGAGCTGGATATCGGGGAGTTCGGGCAGCCAGATCGCCATCGCGCGGTGCCAGACATCGGCGAGCTTTTTCGGATCGTCCGGCGCGACGGCGTAGGCTTCGTCGACGAGCTTGTCGTAGTCCGCGTTCTTCCAGCGCGCGAAATTGGCCTGATGCGCGCCGGGCACCGCGATCGAGGCGCCCTGGTAGAGGCGCAATGTCGCATAGGGCTCGTTGATCGAGCCGCCATGACCGTAGATCGCGCCGTCGAACTGCCCCTTCTGAAAGCGGTCGTCGAAATCGGGCGGCAGGGCCATGCCCGCCTCCACACCGCGGCGCTTCAGCATCTCGACGATGACCGGGCCGATCGCCGGCCCGGAAGCACCAAAGCCGATGATGTCGAGCTTCAAGCGCTTGCCCTGGGCATCGGCCCAGAACCCCTCCCCGTCCTTTTTGAAGCCCTTGCCCTGGAGGAGCGCGTCCGCCTTTTTCGGCGCGAATTCGTTGGTGTCGTATTTCGCGAGGAGATCCTTCACCGCGTCGAAATAGGGTGCCAACGGCGGATAGGGCGGCAGCGGCAATTTCGAGGCGGTCGAGGCGCCGAGATAGCCGACCTCGACCAGTTGCTGCCGATCGATGTAGTAGCTAAGGGCCCAGCGCACATCGCGGTCGTTGAAGGGCGGGCGCTCGTTGTTGACGTAGAGCGAGATCGGCCACCAATCCATGTAGC
>VAZF01000477.1 GCA_005888425.1 Alphaproteobacteria bacterium | reverse complement strand
GCGCGAAGCCGCAGGCGATCGAGCCCAAGGTGAAGACGATGATCGCGCCGGTGAAGACGCGGCGCGCGCCGAAGCGATCGGCGGTCCAACCGCTGATCGGGATAAATACCGCGAGACTCAGCAGATAGCAGGTGATCGCGACGTTGAGGCGGAGTGGGCTCTCGCCGAGCGAATTACCGATGGCCGGCAATGCGGTCGCGATGATCGTCGAATCGAGGTTCTGCATGAACATCGCGCAGGCGACGATCAGGGAGACGACGAGCTGGCGCGAACCCTGCTGCATTTCGCCTCGTCAGCACACCGAACGGCAAGCAAGATGGCAGAAAAGCGAGATCATGCTCGTCGAGGCCATCGCTCGGAGGCTTGAACCGTCACCCGGATAAGAAATGAATGGGCTCAAGCGCCCCAGATCTTTCTTTCGATGCGCCGGTCGGGGACCAGCCACATCAGCGTCACCAGAAGATACATCGCACCCGCCGCGCGCGGATCGGCAAAGGCGAGCAGGACACCTGTCAGGTACAGCGCCGGTGACATCTTTCCTTTGAGGTCGCGGCCAAGCGCCTGCGCGAATGCCGAGTCGCGGCCGTGATTTCGGAGGATCGCAAACTGCAGACCCTGCCAGGCGAGCGCCGGCATCAGCAGCGCGATGCCGTAGAGCGCGGTCGGAACCGTCGCGAAATTGTTCTCGCCCATCCAGGCCGTCGCAAACGGGATCAGCGACAACCAGAACAGCAGATGAAGATTGGCCCACAGCATCAGCCCGTCGACATGCCGCACCAGATGAAAAAAGTGGTGGTGGTTGTTCCAGTAGATCGCGACATAGACAAAGCTCAGAACATAGCTGAGAAATACCGGCGTCAGACTCGCCAGCGCCGCGAGGTCGGCACCGTGGGGCACCTTCAGTTCGAGAACCATGATCGTGATGATGATCGCGATCACGCCATCGCTGAAGGCGAGCAGGCGATCCTTTTCCAATCGTTATCGCTCCGGCACGGCGCCGTGGCGGTGATCGAGATCGGCTACCGCACCGCCGGCATGACATAACGGGTGATGCCGGGCGGGTCGCAAGCGAGGGTCGCGGCCATCTCGTAACCCTGCTTCAGATAAAAGCCCGGCGCCTGGATCTCCAACGTGTTCAGCGCGATGCGGGTGCAGCCGCGCCGCCGCCCCTCTTCCTCGGCCATCGCCAAGAGCCGGCTGCCAAGCCGATCGTGGCGCAGATTTCCGGGGAGGAAAAATCGATCCACGCGGAGTTGGCCGAGATAGCTGCCGCCATAGAGCCCGCCCAGCACTTTCCCCGAAACCGGGTCGGTGACGAACACCGCGAGCGGGCGAGAATCGTCATACCCGGCCTGGCTGGTGTTGTAGGCGCGCAATCCCTCCTGCACGACCGCGGTGTCGCCCGGATCGGGAGCGTCGGTCAGGACGATCGCGAAGTCGCTGCTACCACTCATCCTAAGTCATCCCCCAACATGCCCTCCGGGTCGCCCGCAGGGCGAGGCCCGTAATCCATGAACACGGGCCTCTGGAATATGGATTCCGGGCTCGGCCTTTGCCCGCCCCGGAATGACAAAATGTGGCTCATGTGCCGAAGAGCGGCGGGCGCCGCTCGGGCTGGGTCGTCTCGAAGGCGCGCGCCGCGCGCAGCACGCGGTCCTCGGCATAGAGCGGACCGACGATCTGCAAGCCGATCGGGAGACCGGCATTCGTCAGCCCGCAGGGGATCGAGGCGGCAGGCTGGCGCGTCATGTTGAACGGGTAGCTGAAGGGCGACCAGTCCCACCATTGCTCCTCTTGCGCCGCGTCGTTCAGATCGCGGCCGACCGGCAATGCCGGCACCGGCATCATCGGCGTCAACAACAGATCGTAGCGCTCGTGAAATTCGCCCATCCGAACGCCGAGCATCGTGCGGGCGACATCGGCTCCGAGATAGTCGACCGAGCTGATCTTATCGCCCAGCGCCGCCATCGCGGCGAGACCGGGATCGCACAAATGATGTTTCTCGGCCGGGAAGCCGGCCAGCACGCGCGCTTCGCCGGCGGCCCAGAGCGTCAGCAGCGCGTCACGTGGCGACGGGAAGATCTCGCGCACCTCCTCCACCGTCGCGCCGAGCGCCTCGAATTGCCGCGCCGCATCGGCGCATGCCGCAGCGATCTCGGGATCGACGCGCGCATAGCCGAGATCGGGGCTGTAGGCGATCTTGAGCCCACGCACGCCGCCGTCGATGCCGTCGAGCCAGTTGCGGCCCTCGGGCGGCAGCGCATAGGGATCCCGGTGATCGGGCCGGGACAGCACGTTCAGCATCAAGGCCGCGTCGCGCACATGGCGCGTCATCGGCCCGACATTGGAAAGAAGCCCCAGCGGCGAGGCGGGGTAGGCGGGGACCCGGCCAAACGTAGCCTTTATCCCGAAGATGCCGGTAAAGGCCGCCGGGATGCGGATCGACCCGGCGCCATCGGTGCCGAGGTTCAACGGCGCGATGCCGGCGGCGCAGGCGGCCGCGGCACCGGCGCTGCTGCCGCCCGGGGTGCGTTCCAAATTCCACGGGTTGCGGGTGATGCCGGTGAGCGGGCTGTCGCCGATCGCCTTCCAGCCGAATTCCGGGGTCGTGGTCTTACCGAGGATAACGGCACCAGCCTCGCGCAGCCGCGCGACGGCGGGGCTGTCCTCCGACCAATCCTGGTCGGGATCGATCAGCTTCGACCCGCGCAGGGTCGGATAGCCGCGCATGAGCACGATGTCCTTGATCGTGACCGGCACGCCGTCGATGGCACTGAGCGGCGCACCCGTACGCCAGCGCTGCTCGGAGGCGCGCGCCGCCGCCAAGGCGCCGTCGCGATTGAGGAAACAGAAGGCGTTGAGGCGGGGCTGCAGGGCCTCCGCTCGGCCAAGCAGCATGTCGGCCGCTTCGACTGGCGAGAGCGCCTTTTTGCGATACAGCTCAACCAATGCCTCGGCCGAGGCGAACGCGATGTCGCTGCCGCTCGTCATGTCTCCTCCGCGATGGCTGCGCTGCGACTATCAGCCAATCGCGCGGGAGCGGCAACGGCGAAGGGACTCAGCCGGGGACGAGGAAATGCAAAGGCTGCGGCTCGGTCGCGATGCCGATGACCGGCCAGGAATTGGCCGCCCTGGGGTCGGCCTCGCCCTCCCACAATTTGCTGTCGAGACGGATGCGGCGGAACTGCCCGGCGACCGTCAGGCGCTGCCCGCGGCGCACCGATACCGGGACGCCCTTGGCGCTGTCGGGGTCGTCGAGCCAGCGCGCGAAACCCTCCCGCTCAGTGTCATTGTCCCCGACAAAGCAGATGTCGAGATCGCGGTCGGATGGGTCGGCCTCGGGGGCGATCGGCAGCCGCGGACCGATCAGCGGGATCGCGGTGATCTCCAACACCGCAAAACGGCCGGCGATCGTCTCGTCCTCGATACCGATCTCCAGATTCTCCGGCGGCGCGTCGACGACGATCTTGCGAACAAACTCGCGGGCCCGCGCCACGCGGTACTTGCGCGGAATTTCGTGCATCGCCTGCTCGAAGGCGCCGAAGCCGACGCCCTCGGTCAGCCGCCGCGTACCCCAGGGTCCGCTGGCGCTGATCGGGTAATAGGGCCGGTCGAGTGCCTCGGGCCAGCCGGCCACGAGATCCTCGATCGACCCATCAATGCCGAGCGAGGTGGCGATGTTGTTGGCGGTGCCGAGCGGCAGGACCGCGATCGGCGGACCATCCGAGCGCGCCTCGCGCACGACGCGCGCGACCGTGCCGTCACCGCCGGCCGAGACGATGATCTCGGCGGGATGGCCCAGCACCTCGCCGAGATCGCAATGTTTCGCCGGGAAATAACTGACGCTGTAACCGGCGCGTTCGAGGAGGTCGACAAGGGCCTCGCGCTCGTGGCGCTTATCCCCTGCCTTCTCGTTGTGGATCAGAATTGCGCGCCGCTGACTA
>VAZF01000476.1 GCA_005888425.1 Alphaproteobacteria bacterium | reverse complement strand
CTCGCGAGGGGCGCGCGCTGGCCGCTGCGGCCTTGCGCTTCGGGGTCAGTTCGGACGCGCTTGCTGTTGCGGCGTATCGAGGGAAAACGCCGGAACCCGCACGAGGAAATTCTCGCCGCTGCGGGTCTCCATCTCGTAGTCGCCGACCATAAAGCCGGACGGCGTCTGGAGCGGGCAGCTGCTGGTGTATTCGAAGCTCTCGCCCGGGTCGAGCACCGGCTCTTCACCCACAACGCCCGGACCGCGCACTTCCTGCAGCCGCCCGAACCCGTCAGTAATCTCCCAATGGCGGCGCCGCAGCTGGACGGTCTCGGTGCCGCAATTCTCGATAATCACGTGATAGGCCCAGACGTAATGGTTCTCGTCCGGCGAGGAGTGCTGCTCGAGATAGAATGGCTGGACCGTGACTTTGATCGAGCGCGTCGTTTCGGAATACATGGTCGGCGCTGTCCCTCCTGGGAGGCTTCTGCCGTAACGCGTTGGTTGGGCCCGCTATATTAGCTGGCCAACCTGAAGAATGTCGGGCGCGCGGCAGATCGCGTCAAGGCCGCGGGCTGGCGGCCCTGCCGGGCGCGAGCATCGCCAGGAGCTTCTCGTCCGGGCGGCGCGAGCCGTCGGGACTGATCGTCTGGATGCAGACATGGTCGGCGCCGGCATCCCAGTGCTCCTGGATACGGCGGCGGATTGCCGCCTCGTCACCCCAGGCGACATTGGCATCGATAAACCGATCGGAGCCGCCATCGGCAAGCTCGTCGGCGAAGCCGATCCGACGCCAATTGTTGGTGTAATTGTCGAGCTGCATATAGGGCGCCAGGGCCTGGCGGGCGGCGGAGCGCGCCTTCGCCGGGTCGGTTTCCAGCAATACCCAGACTTCGGGGCAGAGGAGCTTGCCGGAACCGAGGATCCGGCGCGCCTCGGCGGTGTGCTCGGGCGGCACATTGTAGGGATGCGCGCCGTCGGCGAGCTCGCCCGACAGCGCCAGCATGCGGGGCCCGAGCGCGGCGAGGATCGTCAGCGGCTTTTCGGGAGGTTCCGGCGCGAGATAGGGCGCCAGCTGCATCTCGCGCAAATAGGAACGCATCGTCGCGACCGGTTTGCCGTAGGTGTGACCCCGCAATCCCGTCACCGTCGGCGCATGCGACACGCCGATGCCGAGCAGAAAGCGGCCGCCGGACTGCTCATTCAGACCGCGCTGGCCATTCGCCATCGCCATCGGGTCGCGGGCATAGATATTGGCGATACCCGGAGCGATGATCAGCTCGGTGGTATTGGCGAGGAGCCAGGCCGAATGCGCCAACACGTTGCGGCCACGGCTCTCCGGCAGCCACAGAGCGGCGTAGCCCCAGGCCTCAACCTGTTGCGCAAAGGCGGCGCCCTCGGCCGCGGTCATCACATCCATTGGCGCCCAGACGCCGAGCCTGCCGAGCTGCATCGCGCTCTCCTCCCGGATTAAGGGGGTATCTTAGTCCGAGGGATCGGCGATCGGGCAAGAGGGGGCTGGCGCAAAAAAAGATCGGCCGCCCGGAGGGCGGCCGCTTGTTGCCAATCGCAGGCCTGTCTGACCGGAATACCGGTCGAGGCAATCCTGCAAGGACAGCGGCCGCGCCACCCACCTGGCGGCGCGGCGCCGTGACCTTACAGATCGGCGGCGACGGTGCTGAACGTGGCCGTCAGATTGGTGCCGACGGTGCCGAGCACGGTGACGGCGGCAACCGCGATCAGAGCAGCAATCAGACCGTACTCGATGGCGGTGGCGCCGTGATCATCACGCAATAGACGATAAAAGAAAGTCATTTGCACTCTCCTGGGCCGAGTTGACGACCCTAGGAAACCCGACCCCGTTTAACAGCGGGTTAAATGGGGCTAACGGGAGACGTGAAAGCGTTCCGAAAACGGCGGACATACCGAGCGGATTTTAGGCGTCTTGGTGCGAGAGCGAGGGATTCGCTGGATTTTTCCCCCGCTTGGGCAATGCCCGGCCAGATGACCAGCCGCGGCAATCGATGCTTGTTCAGCGGGGTGGGGGCGCTTATCAACGAGGCGCGATGCCAATCCTCTTCCTCATCGTGTTCGTCGACCTCGTCGGCTTCGGGCTCATCATCCCGCTGCTGCCGTTCTACGCCGAGCGCTTTGGCGCCTCGCCGCAGGTCGTCACGATCCTGCTCGCGATCTTCTCGCTGATGTCGATGATTTCGGCGCCGCTCTGGGGGCGGATCAGCGACCGGATCGGACGGCGGCCGGTCCTGATGGCGAGCATGCTGGCCGCCGCGTTCGCCTATCTCTGGCTCGGCTTCGCGACGGAATTGTGGATGCTGTTCGCGGCGCGGGCCTTTGCCGGTCTCTGCGCCGGCAATATCGCGGCGGCGCAGGCCTATATCGCCGATGTGACACCGCCCGAGCGGCGCGCCCGCGGCATGGGCATGATCGGCGCCGCCTTCGGCCTCGGCTTTATTATCGGGCCCGCCCTGGGCGGAATTGTCGCAGGCAACGAGCTCGCGACCGCCGATCTGCAAGCCCCGGGGCTGATCGCGGCCGGATTGTCGTTCGCGGCGTTTCTCGGGGTCGTGCTCTTCTTGCCGGAGAGCCTACCGACGGCGGTTCGGGCGCGGCAATCGCGCAGCCGCATCGCGGTGCTCCAGAGCGTGCTGCGGCGGCCGATGCTGGCGCGCCTCGTCGCGGTGTTCTTTCTCGTGATCCTGGCCTTTGCCGGTATGGAGAGCACCTTTGCGATGTGGGCGATGCGGCAATTCGGCTGGGGTCCGGCGCAGATCGGCTATGTCTTCACCTATGTCGGGCTGTTGTCGGCGGTCATGCAGGGCGGGTTGATCGGGCCGCTCTCTCGCCGGTTTGGCTAAGAAAAGCTGATGCAGAGCGGATTGGCGCTGATCGCGCTCGGCCTCCTGCTGCTGCCCTTTGCCAGCACGCTGCCGCCGCTGATTGTCGCGGTGACCGGGTTGTCGATTGGTATGGGCGCGATGCAGCCCTCGTTGAACAGCCTGATCTCGCGCCGCGCCGCGGCCGAGGAGCAGGGCGAGGTCATGGGACTCGCGCAATCGGTCGGCAGCCTGTCGCGCGTCCTGGGACCGATCATCGCCGGCGCGTTGTTCGAGGCCTTCGGGCGCAAC
>VAZF01000475.1 GCA_005888425.1 Alphaproteobacteria bacterium | reverse complement strand
GCCGAACGCGTGCTCGACCTCCTCAATCTGCCCGTCGAGCACCTCTTTTGGGCCGAAGCGATGCCCGGTATGACAGCGGTATTCCTTAACCGCGGTCCCGCCGATCTCGCGCAACGCGCCGCCGCATTCCGGGCAGGTCAGTGCAATCGGCCGCTCCAGTTGGTCCATATCCGGGCTCCTTTGGCGGGTCGCGGCCGGGGCTCTCGTCGCAACCTTCTCTCCGGATAAGCGCCGGAGCAGATCCGGCAATTCGTCCCTGCTGGCGAGATGATGGGGCTGCACCGCCGCGGCCGCGCTTTGCGGCATTTCCGGATAGAGCGCGTCCCGCGGATCCTGGATAACGGCGATGCCGCCGGCGCGCAGGATCTGGTCGAGCCCGGCAACGCCGTCGCTGCCGGTGCCGCTCAGCACGACGCCGATCACGCGCGGCCCAAAGAACTCCGCCGCCGAGTGGAACAACGGATCGATGGCCGGGCGGGTGAAATGCTGGCGCGGTCCGCGCGAGAGCCGGATATGGCCGCCCTCGACCAACATGTGCCGGTCTGGCGGCGCGGCATAGATCCGGCCGGGCCGGATCGGCTCGCCATCCTCGGCGTGGGCCGCCGGCAACGCGGCGGCGCTCTCCAGCAATTCCGGCAGGCGGCTTCGGTTCGCCCCGATGTGCGAAACGACCAGGATGCTGCCGGCGAAGTCGCGAGCAAAAGCGCCGGCGATGTCAAGGATCGCGGCGAGGGCTCCCGCGGAACCGCCGATCGCGATGATGTCGCGGCAAGCCTGCTCTTTCCCGTTTGACGAAAGGCGGGGGACGCGCGCTGCGTCCTTCTGATCGTCCACTCGGCCCAACCTCGGAGCGTTCCGCGCCTGCCCTTCGCAGTTAGCCGGAGCGGTCTTTTCGGCGAGGGTCGCCCTACGCCGTGCTGTTCCTGCCAACGGCTGCCGCGCGCGGCACGTTCCTATTTCAGCGCCAAAGTGATAGGCGAGCGTGGATGATCCCGGTCACCGACGACATCGCGCTCGACGAGCGAGACATCGAGGAGAGCTTTATCCGCGCCTCCGGGCCGGGCGGACAGAACGTCAACAAGGTGGCGAGCGCGGTGCAGTTGCGCTTCAACCTGCGCGGGTCGCGCCCGCTGTCCGAGGCGGTACAGGCGCGGCTCGAACGGCTGGCCGGCCAGCGCGTGTCGAATGAGGGCGTGCTCGTCATTACGGCGCAGCGCTTTCGCTCGCAGGAACGCAACCGGGCGGACGCGCTCGATCGCCTTGTCGCTCTGGTCCGCCGCGCCGCGACGGCGCCCCGCCCGCGCCGGCGGACGCGGCCCAGCGCCGCCGCGCGCGAGCGCCGCCTGGCCGCCAAGGCGCGCCGGTCCCGGCTCAAACAGCAGCGCGGCGGGTTTCCCCAGGAGTGAGACGGAGATGGCGGCAGCTAGCGGACGAGCTTGCCGCGGAATTCGCGGGCGAAGGCGGTCGCCTGCTCCTCGGCCGCGAAATCGACCTGAATGACAACGGAGCTGTCGACATGCTGATAGCGAAAGACCGCCGGCTCGAAACGGCGGCTGTCGAGCCACTCGCGCATCCGCGACATCTGGATGACGAGATCGCTGTCGCCTACGCGGATCTCGGTGCTGTGAAGGTTCACCCCCGGCACCCGGTCTGGAAGAACCCGTCAGACTAGGGCCGCGGGCCGTAGGCGTCCTTAACGTGTGTTTAACATTGGCCTAAAAGACGCGGCGCCGGGTTCTTAGCCCGTCGGCGAGCGGTGCCGCCGGCTGCTTACCGCCGCAGGCGACGAGCGGCGGCGGCGTTGCCCTTGCCGCGGTTGGCCCAGGCCGCCTCGTGGAGGGTGAGTTCCTGCTCGGCGGTCGCGACGGTTTCGCGCGCCTCGATGATCTGGGCCTCAATATCCGCGATCGAGCGCTCGAGTTTCTTCCGCCTCTCCAGGAGGGGCTCGACAAAGATCGGGTAGACAACACCGGTCTTCTGCTCGCTGCGTCCGGCCCCGGTCTCCTCCTCGATTTCCCAGTGCAGCCGCTGCGCATCGCGCCGCAGGCGGGCCGCCAAGGCTTCGAGCCCGGCCAAAAAGCGGCGCCGTTCGTCGAGTTCCCAGCGGTGCTGGCGGAGACGGCTCTGCGACATGCTCATCGGGGGGCTCCAGCGAGGCGAGCGCTTTGGGGGCTGCGTCCCAGCCGCGCGCGACGAATCTGCCGCAGCGGCAGCTAAAATCGCGTTAAACCAAAGGTCGCACGCCGGCTGCCGGTTTTAACCTTGCCGATAATGATTTATTAACCGCCCAGGGTAATAGTCGTTAAGGATGACGATGCGGTCGCCCCCCGGCCCGCTCGCCAGGGAGGTTTTCGCGATGCGCGTTTTGCTGGTTGAGGATGACGCGGCCACTTCGGCAAGCATCGAGATGATGCTGAAGAAGGAAAGCTTTATCTGCGACACGACGGATCTTGGCGAAGACGGTCTGGAGATCGGCAAGCTCTACGATTACGACATCATCATCCTCGATCTCTTACTGCCCGACATGGACGGCTACGAGGTGCTGCGGCGGTTGCGCGCCGCCCGGGTGCGCACCCCGATCCTGATCCTCTCCGGGCTCGGCGAGCTCGACCACAAGATCAAGGGCCTCGGCTTTGGCGCCGACGACTTCCTGACCAAGCCGTTCGAGCAGCGCGAACTGATCGCCCGCATCCAGGCGATCGTCCGGCGCTCGAAGGGGCATCCCGAGTCGACGATCCGCACCGGCAAGCTGCTGGTGAACCTCGACAGCCGCATTGTGAACGTCGGCGATCAGCCGCTGCATCTGACCGCCAAGGAATACGGCATCCTCGAGCTTTTGAGCCTGCGCAAGGGCACGACGCTGACCAAGGAGATGTTCCTCAACCACCTCTATGGCGGCATGGACGAGCCCGAACTCAAGATCATCGACGTCTTTGTCTGCAAACTGCGCAAGAAGCTGGCGCAGGCGACGGGCGGCGATCATTACATCGAGACCGTCTGGGGCCGCGGCTATGTGCTGCGCGACCCGGTCGAGGCGGCGGCCGACTAGCCGCCCGGCTAGCCAACCAGGGCTAGACCTAGCCGAAAGCGCCCGCGTTCGGCGTCGACGACGATCCGGCGGCCGAGCCGCGCCGCCAGCAAACCCGTAAAATAGGCGCCCGCCGTCCGCGAGCTCAGCTCCTCGACCGGCATCGCGAGTGCCAATGCCGACCGGACCGGTTCGCTCGGGCCAGTCCCCTCGCCCTTGCCGTCGAGCTGCGGCGCGCTGCCTTCGATATCGAGGACCAGGCTACCGCCGCGCGGCAGCGCCTCGCCGCCGATCGCCGCCATGTTGCAGCCGAGTTTTTGCCATTCGATGGGCAGCCCACGGACCGCTTTGCGGTAATCGCAGGTGACCGCGCTTTCCTCGAACAGCGCGCTCACCAGCCGGTCGGGCGGCAGGCCCGCCAGTTCGCCGCCTGTGAAGCCATAGGCAAACCGATAGAATTGCAGCCGCCGATTGGCCTTGCGGGCGCTCTCGCCGACCAGCGCAACGGCGTCCTTGACGAAATCCGGCTCCTCGTCGGCGAGCAATTCGGCGCCGTTGCCGATCGCAGCGACCGGCCCGATC
>VAZF01000463.1 GCA_005888425.1 Alphaproteobacteria bacterium | reverse complement strand
TCAGCGGCCACGGGCTGCAGCACGCGCCGGCGGTCGGGCGCGGTATTGCCGAATGGCTCACCGCCGGCCGCTATGTGAGCCTCGATCTTTCGCCGCTCGGTTACGAACGCATCGCAAAGGGCCAGCCCCTGCGCGAAGACAACATCATCTGAGCCGCATGCCGAACGATTTATCCATCGACCAGGCCCGCCGGCTGCTGTTTCAGGGCGGGGAGGCTTTCGACCCGCAGGCTCGCCGCTGGACCTCAGCGGCCAAGAGAATTGCCGGCGAGCCGATCGGGCTGCGCGACGCCGTACGCTGGCTGCAGAGCGAGAGCGGCAGCCCCTGCCGCGTGCCCGTCGCGGTCATCGGGCCGCGCGATGCCAATGCGGCCCAGCGGGAGGCTGCCTTTGCGGTCGGCGCCGGGCTCGGCCGGTTCGGCCTTGTGCTGCTGTGCGGCGGCAAGGGAGGCGTTATGGAAGCGGCCTGCGAGGGCGCCGCATCGGCGGGCGGGATCTCGGTCGGATTGTTACCCGAGGGCGAATGGCAGGCCGCCAACCGGTTTGTCACGATCCCGATTGCGACCGGCATCGGCGAAGCGCGCAACGCCCTTATTGCACGCGCCGCATTGGCGCTCATCGCGATCGGCGCCAGCTACGGCACGCTGTCGGAGATCGCGCTCGGACTGCAGTTCGGCCGGCCGGTGCTGACCCTCCTCGATACGCCAACCCTCGACGGCGCGCGGCCGATGGGCTCGGCTGATGCCGCGCTCGATTCGGTTTGCCGCCTCGTTCTCGGCCTGGCAGCGTAGCGTTTCTGGCGCGACGCGAGACAAGCAAAGCGCTCGTTTCGGCTACTAAATATTCACCTAACCCAATATCTATAATCAAGCTTTGGTTAAACTGCATAATCTCGCCAAATTCTTTCCGAAAAGGCTGGCGCATCGCCTTTCGATTGATCACCTTGTCGGTAATTCTCCCCGAGAGCCGGCAACTGGCCGGAGATGATGCGATGTATCCGGTTGGGCAGAACGTTCTTATCGTCGACGACGATCTAGGCCGCGGCCAAGCGATCGAGCGTATCCTGCGCGAAGAAGGCTTCGCGGTCACGATCGCGACGGAAGGCTTCGCCGCGCTGCGGGCCGCCGGCAGCGAGCAATTCGCTCTCGTCATCGCCGCCGTCGAGCTTCCCGGCACGCTTGACGGGGTCACGACCGTGCGCCGGCTGCGGGCGCGCCAGCCTTGGCTCAAAGCGCTGTTCACCGGCGAATTCGCGCGCGGCCCGAGATGGGCGGGGCGGGATTGTGACGAATTCATCGCAGCACCGTTCCATCGCCGCGAATTACTGGGCTGCGTCTTCGAGTTGTTGCAGCGCGAGAGCCTGCCCGGCGCCGACCTCGTGCGGCGCAGCCGGCTCGAACTGGATTCCCCCGCCCCGAGACCAATCTAGCAAGCTAGCCGGCCGCATCATCCGTCCTGGTTGTCGGGCCTGCATTGTCGGGCGGGTCCCGATCGGCTAGAACCGCGGCGCCGCTGGCCCGGGGCGTGGCTCAGCCTGGTAGAGCGCCTGCTTTGGGAGCAGGATGTCGGAGGTTCGAATCCTCTCGCCCCGACCACGGCGGGCGCCGCTGTAAAGCGGCCCCAACCGCAGCATCGAGGAAGACCGGCTCAATGGCGCTTGCACGCATCTACCGCCCGTCCAAAACCGCGATGCAATCGGGACGGCGGCAGAGCAAGAAATGGCTTCTGGAATACGAGCCGGCGAGCCGGCGTGACCCGGACCCGTTGATGGGCTGGTCGAGCGCGGCGGACACATTAAACGAGGTGCAGTTGCGGTTCGAGACGATCGAGGAGGCGGTCGCCTTCGCCGACAAGCACAGAATGCAGTACACGATCATCGAGCCGCATCAGCGCACCCCGAAAGTGAAAAGCTACGCCGATAATTTCCGCTACGACCGCGTGCGCACCTGATGGCCTCGCCGCAGGGCCGCCAAGCCGTCCGAAGCAATTGCCGCAGCGGCTCGCCGGTGCGATAAGGCGGCGCGGATGCCCGCGACCCGCGCAGCTCGCGACCCCGTAGCTCAGCTGGATAGAGCACTCGCCTTCTAAGCGAGATGTCGCCGGTTCAAGTCCGGCCGGGGTCGCCAGTCTATTCGATAGGTTACGGGACCATGGCGGTCGGTTAATCAGCCGAAATTCGAGGCGGGCTAGCATCTGGGCTATGCACTAGAGCTAGCAAAAAAGCCTCGCCGTCGCCTGCGGAAAAGGAAAGAGCCTCGCCGTCGCCTTAGCGGAACGTGTCGGCGATAATGGCCGCGATCAGGCCAAGCAGTATCAACCAGCACAGAGTTGCAATCAGCCGGTCGGCCTTCGCTCATTTCTGCTTTGGTTCAGGATTGTGGGGGGAAATGGGGGGGTGCCAGCCGGATCGCTCCCCCTCCTCCGGCTGACACCCATGCGCGACCCGAGGGGAACTCCAGCCACGCGACCCGCGTAACGGTAGAATTTCAGGAAAGTTCCCCGGCACAAAAAGAAAGCCCCGCCGTCGCCAGCGGGGCTCATCAATGACGTTTCGAGATTAGTGCTTGCAATCCGGCAAGCCAGCGGCTTCCGGGGGCTTCGTTGCCGAGCTAGAGGTCGAGCCCGCCCCGGTTGAACTGGTGCTGCTGCCGCTCATGCTGCTGGTGCTGCTGCCCGAGCTCGTGCTGGGGGTCTCGTTGCGCACCTGCTTTGTCACGCTGTCCCAGCATTTCATGCTGCCGGGAGCAGCCGCACTCGGTGAAGTGGTTGTGGTAGATGTCTGCGCAGTGGCAATACCCATCGCCCCTGCCAGCATCGCGGCCGCAATCAATGCGGTTCCGGTCATACGCATGCGGCGTATCCTCTCCGAGTTGCAGATCAGTCTCAGCTTTTCCGCTTTGACGTAGGGCAACGAGAAGATGGCGCGACCGTTCCCCCTCTCGCGTGACAAAAGAAAAACCCCGCCGTCGCCAGCGGGGCCAAGTTGGGCAGATGTGAATAGCCGAAGGTAGTCAGCGCTGAGTCACCGGCCGGGATAGCAACCGCCGTTGTAATACATATATCCGCGAGCGCATGTCGGCGTCGGCGCTGGCGGCGCCAGCATATTGGCGGTCCCGCTAACGGTGCCGGTAGCGGTGCCAATTGCACCGCCAACGATCGCGCCGACGGGACCCGCCGCCCTGTTGCCAGCCGCCGCACCAGCCGCCTCGCCGGATGCCGCGCCCGAGACGGGGTTCGAGTACGACCGGACGACAGGCTGACAGGCTCCACCAGAGTACGTGTATCCCGGCGGACAGACGTATTGGGCCATCGTCTCAGTGGAGATGCCCGCCGCCAGGGCGGCGAGCGCAAACATCGTGAGCCTGATCTTCATCATCGCCTCCTAAGAAATCTGCGAATGTGCGGTAGTCTGACGCCGAATCTTCACGGGCGAAAGAGGGACGCCGCGGGGCATGGAACGGCGTCCTTTCTCTTGCTCGGCCAGTGTGGACCGAACGGAACTCGACCAAAAAAGTCACAGCCCGGCAAATCAAGCAAAAGCTAGTTTGCGCGCGAGATCTCGTGCTCGGCTGGTGTGTCAAAGGAAGGCCTCGCGAGAAATCCGCCGGATGGGGATCCGGCGCGGAACGAGTTGGCAGGGGAGAGTTGGATGGCAGAGCGGCTTGAGAATGTTGGCACTCCGGTGAACCCGGTCCCCTTGCTGCCGCCGCGGCCGATGCCGCCGCGCCCGGCCGATCTCCTGCCGCCGCGCAATGGGGCGCCTGCCTCGCAGGGCACCGAGGAAGCGGTGGCCGGGCCGGGACCGTTGCGTACCGAGCCGCGGCATCTGCTGGTCGGGCGCGGCGTGTCGCTGTCAGGCGAGATCACGACCTGCGAGCGGCTGACCGTCGAGGGCAATGTCGAAGCCAATCTGCATGAGTGCCGCGATATTGATATCGCCGAGAGCGGGCTCTTCAAGGGCAGTGCGACGATCGACAATGCCGAGATCCGCGGCCGCTTCGAGGGCGAGCTCACTGTCCGCAAGCGGCTGTTGATCCGCGCTAGCGGCCATGTCGCGGGCAAGATCGCCTATGCCGAGATCGAGATCGAGAATGGCGGCAATATCTCGGGCCAGATCGCGCTTTACACCGGCGAGGAGGCGATTGCCGAACAACGGCGAATCCGTCGCGCCGCGAGCGGCGACTAAACGGGAATTGCACCGCGCGGCATTCTGATCGGCACGCGGGCGCCGTTTGCCTGCGCAGGGCGCCGGTCGCACCCTTTTGCGGTGATGGGGCGGGCGTTGGCCCTCAGCCTCGTCCGTATTTGCCGTGGAAATGCGGTAAGACGCGCTCGCCCATTAGCTCGATGACGCGCCGGACCCGCGCCGCCTCCATGCCGGGCCAACCGAGCCGGAAAATCATGTAATTGGATTCGAGCCGGGTAATGCGCTCCTCGATCGCCTCGATAGCCTCCTCGGGCGTGCCGAGAACAAAGCGGTCGCGGGCCAATTCGTCGAAGGAAACGCGGAAGCTTTCCTCGCCCGGCAAGGCCTTGTCCTGCCCCCATTCGGCGTAGGCGTTGTACTTCTCCATCAGAAACGGGCGGGCCGTCTCGACCGCCTGCTCGCGGCTGTCGGCGATGTGGAGCTCGAGCGCGATCGGCCGCTGCGAGGGCATCGGCTGGTTGGCCTCGGCGAGCGTCTGCTTGTAACGCTGCCACTGCCGTTCGATTGTCGGCAGCGCGGCATGCGGATTGATAAACCAGGGCAGCCCCATCCGCGCCGTGCGCACAACCGCCTGGTCGGCATTGGCGGCAATCCAGATCGGCGGGAACGGCTTTTGCACCGGGCGGATCGTGCAGGTCGCGTCGTGCACGCGGAAGAAGCGGCCCTCATGGGTCACGGAATCTTCGGTCCATAACCGCTTGATCAGCTCGAGCGCTTCCAGCATGCGCGGCACCCGGTCCTGCCGCGTCATGCCGAACCCCTCGTACTCGACCTCTCGGTAGCCGATACCGATGCCGAAGACGACGCGGCCCTCGGACATGATGTCGAGGCTGGCGATGTCCTCGGCAACCTGCACCGGGTTGAGGAGCGCCAGCAGCAACACCGAGAGGCAAAGGTCCATCGAGCCCGTATCGGCGGCGAGGCGCGAGAGGAGCGGCACGCTCTGCAAGGACTGGTAGGGTGGCGACAGGTAATGATGCCCCGACGCGACGCAATCGAACCCGGCATCGCGCGCGACCTGGGCCAGTTGGACCGTCTCGCGGAAACGGCGCACCGAATCGTCCGAGCGCGGGTGCTGCGGCATCAGGAACACGCCGAATTTCATCTTAGCTCCTCACGAGACTGGATCGACGGCGTTGCGTCCTTCGAGACGCGCCCTTCGGACGCTCCTCAGGATGAGGACGACCTTTGATGCCATCCAGAAATGACCCTCATCCTGAGCGCGAGTGAAGCGAGCAGTCGAAGGACGCACGACCGGAATGCAGCTGGGGCTTTACCGCTCAGCCCGGCAGCTTGTCGCCGTCGGGCGGCGCCGGCACTTCGAAGGCGTTCACCACCCCGGACAGCACCCCAAAATAGTGGGCGATGACAGTCAACTCGACGAGCCATTGCTCGCCATGCCGATTTTTGAGGGCATCGAACACCGGCTGGTCGACCCGGTTCGACCGCAGGAGCTGGCGCACATAGGTTACGATGTTGCGCTCGTCCTCCGGCAATCTCGCCGGGTCGCCCTGCGAGGATGCCGACCGAGCGCAATCGCGGCTCGACGATGCTTTCATCGCGGTTGAACTTGACCAACCCCAGCATCTTCTCGGCCAGCTTCGGGCTGTGCAGCAGCATGCTGAACGGCCCGCGGATCTGGCCAAAGACGCCGACGACGTCGTCAACGACAGCATGATACTCGGCCGGGACGTCGGATTTGCCGGTGATCGGCGGCACGCGCGGCATGTCTGTCTCCCCTTTGGTTGTTTTGCCTACAGGCCCGCATAAGGCTGACCCCAGCGGTCGCCATACACGACATCCTTCAGCGGCCCGCGACCCAGCTTCCCGAAATTGCCCATCGGCCATCCGATCGGCAGAATCGCGTAGGAATGGGCATCAGGCGGCAGGCCGAAAATCGCATCGACCTCCTTGCCGTATCCGGTATGCCGCGTCGTCAGGGTCGTGCCGAGCCCCAATGCCCGCGTCGCCAGGCACATGTTCTGCACCGCCCCATAGATCGACGAGCCGGCGGTGCGGCCCGGGTTCTCGCCGTCTTCGAGGCAGGCGACGATCCATACCGGCGCCTCGTGATAATGATCGGTCAAATATTCGACCGCGGCCTGCTGGCGCTTGTAGCGCGCGGGGTCGGAGCCCGGGGGCGGCGCGCTCGCGGCATAACGCGGTCCGACGGTCTCGTCGAACAGCCGCTTGTAATAGACCTGCACCTTTCGCTTGATCTCGGGATCCTTGACGACGAGAAACCGCCAGCGCTGCGTGTTGCCGCCCGAGGGCGCCCATTGCCCGGCCTGCAGGATCTTATTGATCAGCTCGTCCGGCACCGGATCGGGCTTTAGCCGGCGCATCGCCCGCATCGTGGACATGGCCTCGAAGATGTCGTTCGTTCCTCGCGTCTCGGGCATCGCCTGCTCCCTCGCTCGCCGCTTCATGTCGCTGGGTGCGACTGTAGGGGTGGGCGCGGCGGGGTCACAAGGTTCTTCTGGATGCCGGGACCGCAGCCGCCGGCATCCGAAACGGCTGCGCCTGAAGTTGCAGGGAATCTGCTCCAACCGAATTCGTTAACCAAAGTGAAAGAGTGAACGCGATAAGCAACCCGGTAACGTGTTGCAAGTTCGCGAGCAAGAAAACACAAGTCATGCGAACTGGCCGGCTAGGGTCAGCGCGACCGGGAGAACAAGTGTGCCTGCGCTAATAAGAACAGTGGTCACCGTTCCTTACGCTTCTCTGCTGAACGCCAAGATCCTCGAACAAACAAACGACGGGTCACTGCTGGTCGACAGGCACTTCCTGATTTTCTGCATGCAGCCGATACTCGCTAAAATTAAGGTAGACGAGGACTGGTACCTCAAACGGTACCCGGACGTGCAGCTTGCGATTGATAATAACGTCGTGCCGAGCGCCGCGGCCCACTATGCGCGCCACGGATACTTCGAAAACAGAATGCCTTACCGGATCGAGGTCGATGCGGCGTGGTATCTGCAGCAATACCCAGATGTAGGACTGGCAATCGAGCGCGAAGAGTTCAGCTCGGCGCAAGAGCATTTCGAAATCGTCGGCTTTGCGGAGGGCCGGTTTCCGTATCCCCACTTCACCTTGGCAACAGAACCGGAACTCGGCGATCCCAAGGTGAGAAACCCGGCCGAGCGCGCACGCGCCGTGGGTTAAGCATCTCATTCCGGGGCCCCACTGGAACAAAACGATGAGCAAAGAAATCGCACCTGCAAGCGAGCCCGCGAAAGAGCGGCAAACGAGCCGAAAGCGCCTGCGACAGGCGGAACCCAAGCCGGACAGCGCCGCCGTACCCATCGAGTACGCCTTCGAGGACGAATTCGAGGACGAATTCGACGAGCAAGCGTATCTGCGCCAGCATCCCGAAGTGGCGGCGGCCATCTCCGAAGGGCATCTGCCGAATGCCCTGTTTCACTTCCGGGTATTCAGCACGAAGCCGCGGCCGGCCGCCGCGACGGCACAGCGAGCGATGTCGCCGCAGCAGAATGGCGCCGCAGCCGCACAGCCGGAAGCGGTTCGCCCGAAAGCGGCAAACCAACCGGTGGGGCAAGAGCCCACGCAACCGCGTGAGCCCGTCCGCCTGCCGCCGCAGAAT
>VAZF01000462.1 GCA_005888425.1 Alphaproteobacteria bacterium | reverse complement strand
ACGAACGTTGTTCAGGAGATCAGGCAAGGGTCCCTCCTTGAGCGAGCGTGACTGCAGCGTCGGTCCGCCGCAAGGACGCTGCGCGCCGGCTGACGCCGGTCGCCTTCGGCGATCCTTGCCCCGGCCCGCCGCTGCAGTCCTGGTTGGAGTTAGGTCGGGACGAAGCAACGGCCCCTTCGATCGAACTAAGCAACTGGGATTGGAGCAGCCGAGCAGCGGGCGGATGGTGGGCCAGGGCGGCGTGTGGCCGTTCGGTATTGTAATGGTCGAGCCAGGGCGCCAAGGCGGCGTGGCGCTCCCGCGAGGTCGCATAGGGCCGGGCATAGGCCCACTCGCGCAAGCTGGTTTGAATGAACCGCTCGGCCTTGCCGTTGGTGCGAGGCGTGTAAGGCCGGGTGCGTTTGTGTCTGAGCCCAGCGGCCGCCAGCGCCGCCCGGAAAGCCTTGCTGAGATAGGCCGAACCGTTATCGGTCATGACCCGTTCGACGGTCACCCCCTGCCCGGCAAACCAGCCGAGGGCGCGCTCGAGAAAGCCGATCGCGCTGTCCTTGCGCTCGTTCGCCAGGATCTCGCTGTAAGCCAGCCGGGTCGCGTCATCGATGCACACATGCAGCGCTTCCCAGCCGATGCCGTGATGGCGATTGACCACGCCGCGCGTTCGGCCGGTGATGCGATGCCCGATCCCGGCGATACGCCCAAGCTTCTTGGTATCGAGATGGATCAACTCGCCGGGCCGCTCGCGCTCGTATCGTATCACCGCCGGCTTCGGGTCGAGCGCGGCCAGCTTGCCCAGACCGAGCCGGCGCAGGATCGCGCCGACCGTGGAAACCGGCATGCTCAGCTGTCGCGCAATGGCCGGTCCGCTCATCCGCTGCCGCCGCAAGCCGTCGATCTCGCCAACCCGTTCGGTGCCGATGCGGTGTTTGCAGCATTGCGGTGCCGAGCTGCGATCGGCCAGTGCCGCTACGCCGCCGCTTCGGTACCGCGCCAGCCAGCGATAGCTCTGCCGTTCCGAAATCCCGGCTGCTATGGCGGCCGCCGCGAGCCCCCAGCCGCCACCCTCAACCCGCTGCACCAGCAGGAGTCGACCCCCGCTTTCGCGAGGGCAGGCTCTGGCGGCGTCAAGCGCGCATTCTTGTGAATGTTCATCCGGGCGATCCTCCGATCATGTCTGTGAGTGTCGCAACCCACAGCCTGACCGGACTCCCCCGGATGAACAACCTTCACAGCAACGACACCTAGCGAGGCGCTCCCGCTCGTCGTCGCGGTCAATCAGGCACTTGAGCGGTTGGAGCAAGGATGGGGGACCCTCGCCGAGGCGACACGTCGGAAACGAGCCGCGCGGCCGTAGCAGACCACCCAGGCGGCTGAAGCTTTCGAGGCGGCAGGCCGACGATCGTTTGCTCCGTTTGCAGTTCGCGATCATCATTGCGCGGGGTAATCTGCGATCGTGTCGCGGCGAAAATTATATGGCCGTGTTTGGGCTGCTGCTTCCGGACCGGACGCGAATGGCCCGTATCTGGCGCAAGAGCCCAGATCGTGAAAGGGGAAGTCGACGATGAAAGCTGGTGTGGTTTATCCGCAGACCGAACTTGGCGGCGATACAGGGGCGGTCAAGGCGTTTGCCCAGGCGGCCGAAGACCTGGGTTACGACCATATCGTGATCTACGATCATGTCCTCGGGGCCGTTCATGCCGGCAGAGAACCGAAACTGACCGGTCCCTATAAAGAAACCGATCCGTTCCACGAGCCGCTGGTCACCTACGCCTATCTCGCCGGCGTCACCAAGAAGCTCGAATTGGTAACGGGCGTGATCATCCTGCCGCAGCGACAGACCGCCCTCTTCGCCAAACAGGCGGCGGATGTCGACCTGTTCTCGGAGGGCCGGCTTCGCCTGGGCGTCGGGGTCGGCTGGAACTGGGTGGAATATGACGGTCTCGAAATGTCCCGACATTTTCGCCGGCGCGGCAAGCGGCAGGAGCAGCAGATTGCCCTGATCCGTAAGCTGTGGCAGGAGCCTGTGCTCGAACATGAAGACTCCGACCACAGGATCGACAGAGCCGGAATATTGCCGCGCCCGAAACGGCAGATCCCGATCTGGCTGGGAGGCTTCAGCGGGGCTGCGTTCGACCGGGCGGCCAGGATCGGGGACGGATTCCTTTTTTCGGGCCGGACTCAAACCGAGGCGATCCAAATCAAGGCGAGGATTGTGGCCAAGCGGCGCGAGCTCGGTAGGGATGCCGATGCATTCGGCTTCGAGTCCATCCAGCAATACGGCCGCGGGGACAACCAATGGCCTGGCGATATTGCGGCGTGGCGCGAGGCTGGGGGGAGCCACATATCTGTCGTGACGATGGGCGCGAACCTCACCACGGTGGACGGCCACATCGAAGCCATCAAGCGTTGGCGTGACGTCTACAACTCGGTCCGTTAGAGCGCTGCACCGCCGTACTCTTCCCGATGGGGCGGAGTATCGGTTGTTAAACCGCTGACGCACTCTGGGGACACCGGCGGTCGAGGCTGTCAGGGAATTGGATTTCGTTTGATGGTCTTCTGTTTCGTCGTTCCCGCGCAAGCGGGAATCCAGGGATTTCAGTCACTTGCCCGCTGTTCATGCCAGGGGCAAGCTCTGGGCCCCCGCTTTCGCGGGGGCGACGATGTGAGGGGGTTGCGCGATTGGATTACAGCCTCGGTCGCTGGTATCCACCAGAGCGGAAGAGCCTACCCGAAAGGACGGCCCTCCTCAGCTTTTTAGCTGTGCGATAAGGTCAGGCAGCTTACCGGGCAACCCCGACGAGCTTGTGGCCATCGGGGTCACGAAGATAAGCGAGATAAGCGCCATTTGGGCGCACGCCAGGCGGATCCTCGATTGACGTTCCGCCATTCGCAACGCCGGCGTTGTGCCACGCTTCGGCTTGCGCCGCATCCTTCATGACAAAGCCGATAGTGCCGCCATTGGCGTTGCTGGCCGGCTTGCCATCGATGGGCTTGGTGACCATGAAGCGGCTGCCATTGTGCGAGTAGGCCAGACGGCCCCTCGCGTCCTCTGTACCTTGTTGAGCGCCCATTGCGGCAAAG
>VAZF01000461.1 GCA_005888425.1 Alphaproteobacteria bacterium | reverse complement strand
GCAAGGGCGCGATCCTCGCCGGCAAGCATCCCGAGCGGGTTATCGAGAAGGCGGTCGAGCGCATGGTGCCGCGCGGCCCCTTGGGGCGCCGCGTCATGCGCAATCTGCGCGTCTATGCCGGGCCCGAGCATCCGCACGTCGCGCAGAGCCCGGAGCCGCTCGATATCGCCGCGATGAACCGCAAGAATGTGAGGGCGTAAGGCATGTCCGACGACAACACTCCGGACAAGGACGCAACCGAGCAGCCGGAAGGCGAGCCCAAGGACGGCGAGGCGAAGCAACCCGCCGCGCCGCGTCCGCGGCGGACCACTGCGGGGCGCACGACTGCCCCGCGCGCCGCCGGAACGCGTACGACCGGCGCGCCCCGAACGGGCGGAACCCGCGCCCGCGCCGCTGCGGCCGCCGAGCCGCCGGCCGAGGAAGCCGCTGCGGCATCCACAGAAACCGCTCCCGCCGAAGCTGCCCCGCCCGCCCCGCGCCGCGGCGCCCAGACCTTTGAGGGTCTCGGCAGCCTGCGGCAGGCGATGGCGCAGGCCACCCGCCCGGCGGCGCCCCCACCGAGCGCGGCGGCCGCCTTTGCGCCCCTCCCCGAGGATGTGCAGCCAAAGCGCGACGCACTCGGCCGCTCTTACGCGACCGGCAAGCGCAAGAACGCCGTCGCCCGCGTCTGGATCAAGCCGGGCAATGGCCGGATCGAGGTCAATGGCCGCGACAGCCCGATCTATTTCGCGCGCCCCGTGCTGCGCATGCTGATCAGCCAGCCCTTTGTCGTGACCGACCGGCTCGGCCAGTTCGATGTGTGGTGCACGGTCAAGGGCGGCGGCCTGTCGGGCCAGGCCGGCGCGGTGCGGCACGGTATCAGCAAGGCCCTCACCTTCTATGAGCCGGGGCTGCGGCCGGCCCTGAAGCATGGCGGCTTCCTGACCCGCGACAGCCGCGTGGTCGAGCGCAAGAAATACGGGCGCCACAAGGCTCGCCGCCGTCCGCAATACTCCAAGCGCTAAAATTCACCACAGAGCCACTGAGATCGCAGAGGAAAGATTTGGCGGGGGAGGGGACCATGCGGTTTGCGATCGCGATCCCGACCGATGCCGATTCCTGGCGCCTCGTGCGCCGCGCCGAGGAGTTGGGCTTTAGCCGCGCCTGGTTCTACGACACGCAGATGCTGAGCGCCGACCCGTTTGTCGCGATGGCCGCCGCCGCGATGAAGACGACAAAAATCCGTCTCGGCACTGGTGTTCTCGTGCCGTCGAACCGCATCGCGCCGGCCGCCGCCAACGCCTTCGCCTCGCTCAACAAGCTCGCGCCGGGGCGGATCGATTTCGGGATCGGCACGGGCTTTACCGCGCGGCGTGCGATGGGGCTCGGCGCCGTCAAGCTCGCCGATCTGCAGACTTACATTGAGGCCGTGACGGCCCTGTTGCGCGGCGAAACCATCGACTTCGAGATCGAGGGCAAGCGGCGCCTCATCCGGCTCCTCAACCCCGAACTCGGGCTAGTCAACACGACAGACCCGATTGGCCTCTACATCGCCGCATCCGGCCCGCGCGCGCGACAGCTCACCGCGAAACTGGGAGCCGGTTGGATCAACACGGTGGCTGGCGTGGCGGGCGCGATTGCCGACCTGAAGCAGATGCGGCAGCTATGGCTGGAGGCCGGGTCTGACGCCGATACCACCGACGCGGTCGTGCTCGGGGGCGGCGTTATTCTGGAGCCGGGCGAGCCCGCCGACTCGCCGCGCGCTATCGCGCAGGCGGGGCCGCGCGCGGCGATGCTGTTGCACCGCGCCGCCGATGCCGCGCTGATGGGTCTGCCGACGATCGCGACGATCCCGGATGCGCTCGCCGAGACCGTTGCCGGCTATGTCGAGCTGGCCCGCCAGTTCCGGCCGCAAGGCGCGCCCTATCTCCAAAACCATCGCGGGCATCTGATGTTCGTCAAGCCCGAGGAGCGCCCTTTCGTCACCGCCGACCTCATTCGCCTGACGACCTTCACCGCGACCGAGCCGGAACTGAAGGAACGCATCGCTGCGTTGGCGGATGCCGGTTACGACGAGATTGCGATCCAGATCGTGTCCGGCCAGGAGCACGCGATCGAGGATTGGGGCCGCAGCCGTCGTGGTGGCGCGGGCGCGGTAGTCGGTCTTGACATTGACCAGCGCCACCATGCCCTCGTCCACCTTCTTTTGGGCGCGTTCTAGGGCAGGGCGAATGTCCTCGGGGTTCTCGACATATTCGCCGTGCGCACCGAGGCCCTGCGCCATAATGTCGTACCGCGTATAGCCGAGGTCGCGGCCCGGCTTGTTGCGCTCGGGATCGGCGGTCCAGCCGCCATTGAGACTGATGACGCAAAGCAGCGGCAATTTGTGCCGTACCGCGGTGTCGAGCTCCATCGCGTTTTGCCCGAACGAGCCGTCGCCGTGCAGGCAGATCACCTGGTTATTCGGCTTCGCTGCCTTGGCGCCGACCGCGAAGGGCAGGCCGACCCCCATCGTGCCGAACGGCCCCGAATTGAGGCGATGCCCCGGCGTGAAGGTCGGGATCGATTGGCGGCCAAAATTGAGGATCTCCTGCCCGTCGACGCACAAGATCGCGTCGCGCTGCTGGAAGTTCTTGATCTCCTCGCAGAGCCGCAGCGGATGTATGTCGCCATCGGTCGGGTAATTGCCGCCGGCCCGAGTGCGCTTTGCCGCCTCGCCCTCGGCCAGCTTCTGGCGCCAGGCCTGGAAGCGGTCGGCGGTCTTATCGTCGACCGCGTCGATCAGCTGCTGCAATACGCTCTTGCAGTCGCCCATCACCGGGATATCGACATTGCGAGCGGAGCGGCCGAGCTCCTCGGCATCGATCTCGATGCGCGCGATCTTCGCGTCCTTGTTGAAGCGCGGCGGCGCCGCATGCGCGATGACGTAATTCATCCGGGTGCCGAGAACGATGATCAAATCGGCTTCCTGGAACGCGTTCGAACGCATCGTCAGGTACGAATACGGGTGATCGTCGGGCACGACGCCACGGCCCTGCGGGGTCGTATAGAATGGGATGCCGGCCTTATCGACGAATTGCCGCATCTCTTCCCAGGCGTGCGACCACAACACGCCGCTGCCGGAGCAGATGATCGGCTGCCGCGCCTGCTTGATCGCATCGACGAGAGCGTTGATCGCCTTCGGTTCGGCATAGGGCCGCGGCTTCAGGATCGGCCGGCCCATATAGCTCCAATCGACCTGGTCTTCCTCCACCTTGGAGTAGAGGACGTCGCCGGGAAAATCGAGATAAACGGGCCCTGGCTTGCCAAGCAGCGCGGTCTGGAACGCGAAATTCACCTGTTGCGGAATGCGCTTCAGATTGTGCACGCGGTCGGCATATTTCACCTGGCCTTCGAGGCATTTGACCTGATCGATCTCCTGGAAGACCTGGCGGCCGAACTGGCTGATCGGGCTCGATCCGCCGATCGCGACGACCGGACAGCAATCAATAAGCGCGTTGGCGAGGCCGGTGCCGAAATTGAGTGTCGCCGGACCGCTCGCCGCCATGCAGACGCCCGGCCCTTGTGTCACGCGCGAATAGGCCTGTGCCATATAGGAAGCGCCCTGCTCGTGGCGCGTGTCTATGAGGCGGATGCCTTCCTTGATGCAGGACAGCTCGGCATCGAGCATCGGCCCGCCCATGATGAAGAACAGATCCTTGACGCCCTGCGCCTTCAGGCAGCGCGCGAGAATTTCATTGCCGGTCAGTTCCGCCATCGGGGGTCTCCTCTCCTGAGCTTCTTGGGGGGATAAAAAAGAAAGGGCGGCGCGTTTCTGCGCCGCCCTGTGACCTAACGCACGGCTTTCGCCATCTTTACGACCCGAGCACCTTCTCTTGCCGCAGCTTCTCGATGTCGCCGCTGCTCAGGTTGAGCCAGCTGGCGAACACTTCGTCGGTGTGCTGGCCGAGCTTCGGCGACGGCTTCAGCTCGGGCGGCTTGCCGTCGAAGCGAACCGGCCAGGTTTCGCAAACCCAGTCGCCGTCCGGGTGGTGCATCGTCTGCATGATGCCGCGCTTTTGGAAGCTCTCGTCCTTCTGCAGCTCCAGCGTGTCATGGATGGCCCCGGCCGGCACCCCGGCGGCGCCGATGATCTGCATCGCCTCGACCTTCGTGTGGTTCTTTGTCCACTCGGTGATGACTTCGTTGATGAAGTCCTCGTTCTTGTTGCGCTCCTCGTTCGTGGCGAAGCGCGGGTCGTCGATCAGGTCTTCGCGGCCGATCACCTTCAGCAACCGGGTCCAGTGCTCGGGGTTGGCGCGGCTGCAGAAGATGTAGACGTAGTCGTTGTAGCCAAACGGCTTGGTCGGGTAGATGCCGCACGGTGCCGGAGCGCCGGAGGTGCTCTGCGCCCCCATGCGCGGCGCCGCTTGCTTGTTGCCCTGCTGATTCATCACCGCAAACGAGGTGCGGATGTAATGCATGACCGAATCCTGCATCGCCAATTGCAGGCGGCGACCTTTCCCGGTGGCTTTCTTTTCATACAGCGCGCCGAGGACGCTGATTGCCATCAGCATGCCGGTGCCGGTATCGCCGATCGTGCAGCCGGGTTTAGCCGGCGGGTCGCCGGGGTAGCCCGTCACGCTCATCGTGCCGCCGGAGGCCTGCGCGATCATGTCGAAGGCGAGCGATTTCTCGTACGGGCTGCCCTCGCCGAAACCTTTGACCTGGCAGTAGATGATGCCG
>VAZF01000460.1 GCA_005888425.1 Alphaproteobacteria bacterium | reverse complement strand
GGTCGAGGAGAACAAGGATTACGCGCAGATCGTCGGCAACCCGGCGGCGCCCTATCTCAACCGGCTTGCCGCCGAAGGGGCGCTCCTGACCCAAATGTTCGGCGAGGAGCACAACAGCGAAGGTAATTATTTCTGGCTGTTCTCGGGCGACAATCAGGGCGTCGGCTTCGACGACAAAATTCCGTCCGCCAAGTACACGAGCAACAATCTCGGCGCGGCGCTGATCGCGAAGGGCTTGTCCTTCAAGGGCTACTCCGAGGGCTTGCCGGCGATCGGCTCCGAGATCGGGGTGACGCCATCCGGCTGTCACTACCCCTGCCGCTACGGCCGGAAGCATGTGCCATGGGTCAGCTTCGCCAATGTCCCGAACGGCCCGACTGTCGCGACCTCCTCGAATTTGCGCCTTATCGATTTCCCGGCCAATTACAACCAGCTTCCCACCGTCGCTTTCGTGATCCCCGACCAGGAGCACGACATGCATAACGGCACGCCGCAGGAGGCGGTCCCCGCGGGCGATCGCTGGCTCGCGGAAAATCTCGACCGCTATTACCAATGGGCCAAGACCCATAACAGCCTCCTCATCGTCACCTTCGACGAGAACGACAACTACAAGGCCAATCTGCGCGGCCTGACCGATCCGGCCGTCGTGCAGGACGGCAGCGTGCGAGCCCGCGCGGCGCAAAACCGTATCGCGACGATCATCGCCGGCGCGCATATCAAGCCGGGATATCGAGAACCCCTGATGGTCAACCACGTCACGCTATTGCGCACGTTGGAAGCCATGTACGAACTATCGCGCTCGGGGCATCAGCAGCCTCACGCGGCGCGCGCCGGCATCAGTAACGACGCCATATTGAGAGACGTCTTCCCGCCCGCGCCGGGTGGTTGACCGGTCACGGTTTCGGGTTGCCGGCGCCCCGGGGTGCGCCCGTTTTGCATGGCTCGGAGCCAACCCATACCGGGAAAGCGCGGTTGGGGCGGGGGATTGCGTGATAAGGTTCCAGCCAAGCGGCCGCGCGGCGGCCGCACCGGGCTGCGCGGGAGGAAGACGATGGCGTATGATTTGCTGATCAAGAACGGACGCGTCGTCGACGGTTCCGGCATGCCGAGCTTCCGCGCGGATGTCGGGATCAAGGACGGCAAGATCGCCGAGATCGGCAAGCTCTCCGGCCCGGCGGCGAAGACGATCGACGCCGACGGCCGCGCGGTCAGCCCCGGCTTTATCGACAATCATTGCCATTACGACGCGCAGGTCACCTGGGACCCGCTCTGCACCTTCTCGCCCGAGCACGGGGCCACTTCGGTTATCTTCGGCAATTGCTCGTTGTCGCTGGCACCCGTCCGAAAGGGCACCGAGGAGCGGCTCGCCGAGTTCCTCTCCTACGTCGAAGCGATCCCGATGGAGGTGCTGAAGACTGTCGAGTTCGAGTGGGAGACGATCCCGCAATACATGGAGCACCTCGACCACCATCTCGGTATCAATGTCGGCAATCTGATCGGCCATTCGGCAGTGCGCCATTATGTGATGGGCGACGATTGCCAGAAGCCCGGCGCCACGGAGGCGCAGGTCAAGGCGATGCAGGACGTCGTGCGCGACGGGATGCAGGCCGGCGCGCTCGGCCTCTCGGTGTCGCGCGAAAAGGGTCATTTCGATCCGCAGGGCAAGCTAATCCCGGCTCTTTGGGCCGATGAGAGCGAGATCTTTGCGCTCGCCGACGTATTGCGCGACATGGCCACTGGCACGATCCAGGCCGGCGGCGGCCAGTATGTCGAATTGAAGGACGGCATGATGCGCCGCCTCGCCGAGGCGAGCGGGCGCACCGTCGTCTACAACAGCCTGTCGCAGACGATGCGCCGCCCGGACGAGTGGAAGATCCACATGGCGCGGATCGAGGAGACCGCGTCGATGGGCATCCGCGCCTATCCGATGTGCAGCCCGAACCGGGTGACGCAAGACTTCACGATGAAGAACACCCAGGTATTCCGCGGCCTGCCGACCTGGCACCCGATCCTGCTGATGTCGGACGAGGAGAAATTGCGCCTCTACGCCGACCCCGAGATCCGCGCCAAGCTGCACGAGGAGGCCGTCGTCAACAAGCCGGACAGCGCGGTCGGGATCTCGAAGACCTGGTGGAATTACATCTGGGTCAACGAGCCGGCGCTCGAAAAGAACAAATGGATGCAGTTCAAATCGGTCGGCCAGATCGCCGAGGCGGAAGGCAAGCGCGTCATCGATGCGTTTCTCGACCTCGTTGTCGAGGAGAAGCTCGAAACCCGTTTCCTGCAGGCCGAGAACAATATCGACGACGAAGCGTTGTCAAAGATCCTGACCCACCCCAACGCGGTGATCGGGCTCGGCGACGGCGGCGCGCATGTCCAGTTTCACGGCGGCTACGGCTATATCACCAAGCTGCTCGGCGAGTGGGTGCGCGAGAAGCAGGTGATGAGCTTGGAGCAGGCGGTGCGCCGTTTGACCTTCGACTCGGCATCGACCTTTGGCCTCTATGACCGCGGCCTGTTGCGGCCGGGCATGGCGGCCGACATCGCGATTTTCGATCCCGCCACCGTCAAGTGCGGCAAGGAAGAGGTTGTGCACGACTTCCCGGCCGGCGGCTGGCGCATCAAGGAGACCTCGGAAGGCGTCACACACACGATCGTCAACGGCCAAGTGCTGCTCGAGGATAAGAAGCACACCGGCGCCCTCCCCGGCCGCGTGCTGCGCAACAGCTACTGGCACGC
>VAZF01000459.1 GCA_005888425.1 Alphaproteobacteria bacterium | reverse complement strand
TGCGGATCATGAAACTGTAGGTGCGCCCGCCATCCGTCGGCTCGGGGATTTCGGTGCAGACGTCGCAGACGAACTCGGCCGTGGAGGCCGGGTTTTCCGGATTGGCGCGGATCAAAACACTGTAGAACGGCGCCACAGCGTGTACCGTGGCGAAGGTCGCCTCGCGGTGACCATCGAAGCTCGGCGGCGCGTCGGCCGGGATCATATAGGTCAAGACGCCACCGCGCTTCGGCGCCTCCTCGGCCGCGGCGACGCCGCCAACAAGGGTGAGGGCGGTCAGCAGCCCGGCAGCGAGACCCCGCAGCGCCAATCCCATCCTACCCTCCCGTTCGGCATCTTGTTCTTGGCCTGCAGCCTATTTGTCGAGCCAGACCGTCGACAAATCCTGGTTCAGGAAATGGCTCGGGCTGATCTTCCAGCCCTTCACATAGGAGCGGTACGGCACGATGCGGTTCCACCAGATGACCTTCGTGGCGTGCGCCTCGGTATCCATCACCTGCTTCTGGAAATCGACCATGAGCGCGTGCTGCTTCTGCGGATCGCTTTCGTGCAGCAGCTTGTCATGGATCGCGGTCACTTGCGGATCGTCGTAAAACCCGTAGTTCTCGTCGGAGCTCGGCAGGTACGCGCCGACATCGAGGACCGGGTTCACCGTGCTGCGGCAGATCGGGTAATGCACGACATCGTATTGGGCGCTGCGCATCGCCTGGAACCAGGGGCCGGTCGCAACGACCTTTTGCGTCACCTTGACACCGATCTTGCTCCACTGGTCGACAAGCCAGATCCCGACATATTTATAGGGCTGGTCGACATCGCGATTGAGCAATTCGAAGCTGAGATTTTCCGCGCCTGCTTCCTTCAACAGGCGCTTGGCCTCGACACGCGACTTTTCGATGTCGGGCCAGAACCCGGCCATTTGCTGTAGCTCGTCCTTGGTCGCGGCGAGCGGCGAACCGGGGAAGGCGATGCCGCCGACGGTTTTCACGACCGCGATCTTGGACAATGCCGGCGCGCCGCCCCAGCGATCGATCGCCAATGTCAGCGCGCGGCGCACCCGGGGGTCGTCGAACGGCTTTTTCTTGTGGTTGAAGAACAGGTCGCTGCCGCAGTTCCAGTCGCTTTCCTGCACCGTGATTTGATCACCGAGCGCCTGCTTCAGTTCCTCGCGCGAGGAGGGGGGCAGACCGCGGAAGTCGACCGCCGCCTTGTCCGCGCGCATGGCCGCGATCCGTGTCGCTTCCTTCGGCGCGAAGATCCCCTCGATCGCATCGAGATACGGCAGCCCCTTCTGGTGGTAGTCGGCGAAGCGCTCGCCCTTGATCGATTGGCCGGCGTCATAGCTGACGAACTTGAACGGGCCGGAGCCCATGATGTTCTTTTCGTACCAGTGCTGGTCCTTCTCGAGGATCTCCTTCTTGTAGATGAAATTGAACGGGTCGGCGATCGCCGGAATAAACGCGGTGGTGGCGAATTTGAGCCGGAACACGACCGTCTTCGGGTCCGGGTTATCGACCTTCTCGACGAACGGCTTGTAATTGGCCGAGCGGGCGCTGGCGACGCCTTCCGGCGGGAAGATGATGCGGTTCCAACTTGCGGCCACGTCGGCGGCGGTCAGCGGCGAGCCGTCGTGGAACTTGACGCCGTCGCGGATCGTGAAGGTGTAGGTCTTGCCGTCGTCGGTCGGTTTCGGCATTTCCGTGCACAGGTCGCAGACGAAGTCGTTGGATGACGGGTTCTCGGGATTGACCCGCACCAAGAGGCTATAGAACGGCGCGACCGGATGGATCATCGCGAAGGTCTGCTCGCGATGGCCGTCGAAACTCGGCGGCGCATCCGCGGCGATCAGATAGGTCAGCGTGCCGCCGCGTTTCGGCTCGTCGGCTGCCCAGCTTGCCGCACTCCAGCCGGCAGCAACCATCACGGCAGCCGCGGCGATGACAAATTTTCGCATTCGATCCTCTCTTCTTCTTGATCTTAGCTGACGACGTCGCAGGCGACCCAGTGTCCCGGGCGCAACTCCCGCAATTCCGGCCGCACCCGCCTGCACTGCTCGATCGCCAGCGGACAACGCGGATGAAAGACGCAGCCCGGCGGCGGATTGATCGGGCTTGGCACCTCGCCTCTCACCGGTTGAAATGCGCGCTCGGCCTCGACCGCCGGGTCCGGCACCGGCACGGCGGCGAGCAATGCCTTGGTGTAGGGGTGGAGCGGGTTGTCGAACAACTCGTCGCATTCGGCAAGCTCGACGACCCGGCCGAGATACATGACCGCGACGCGCTGACAAAGATGCCGCACGACCGACAGATCGTGCGCGATGAAGAGATAGGTCAGGTTGAACTTGTCACGGAGATCCTCGAGCAGATTGATGATCTGCGCCTGGATCGACACATCAAGCGCCGACACCGCCTCATCGCAGACGATGAATTCCGGGTTGAGGGCGAGGGCGCGTGCGATGCCGACGCGCTGGCGCTGGCCGCCCGACATCTCATGCGGATAGCGGTCGGCAAAATTCGGGTTGAGGCCGCACACCGACAGCAGCTCGCGCACCCGATCGGCGCGGCGGCGCGGGTCCTTCTCGACGCCGTGCACCATCATCGGCTCGCCGATGATTGAGCCCACCTTCTGGCGCGGATTGAGCGAGCTATACGGGTCCTGGAAGATGACTTGGATGCGGCGGCGCAAGGCGACCAATTCGCGGCGGTCGAGCCTGGCGATATCGATGCCGTTATAGAGGATTTCACCGGCGGTCGGCTTTTCGAGACGCAGGATACAGCGGCCCATCGTCGTCTTGCCGCAGCCGCTCTCGCCGACCAGTCCGAGGGTCTCGCCGCGCTGGATCGCCAGATCGACGCCGTCGACCGCCTTCACGTCACCGATATGGCGGCGCGCGATCATTCCCTCGGTGACCGGGAAGTGCATCCGCAGCCCACGCACTTGCAGAAGCGGCTGCGCCTCGGCGCTCGCGACCGTCATGCCGCCCCCGCCGTGATGTCGAGCTCATGGCTGCGGAAACAGGCGGATAGCTGGCCCGGCGCTCCGGTCGGCGCCAAGGGCGGCGGTCGCGGCCGGTCGAGCCGCGGCACCGAGCGCAATAGCGCGATCGTGTAGGGGTGGCGCGGGTTGTGGTAGAGCGCGGCGGCCGCGCCGCTCTCGACGATGCGCCCGGCATACATGACGTTGACGCGCTGCGCATAGCGGGCGACGACGCCGAGATTGTGCGTGATGATGATCAGCGCGACGCCGAGCTGGCGCGTCAGCTTCTGCATCAGTTCGAGGATCTGCGCCTGGATCGTCACATCGAGCGCGGTCGTCGGCTCGTCGGCGATGATCAGCTTCGGGTCGCAGGCCAGCGCGATCGCGATCATGATGCGCTGGCGCATGCCGCCCGAGAGCTGATGCGGGTATTGCTCAAGCCGCCGTTTGGCGTCGGCGATGCCGACAAGACCCAACAGCTCGACCGCGCGCTGGTCGGCGGCGGCCCGGTCCATGCCGCGATGCTGCTCAAGGGTTTCGGTAATCTGGCGGCCGATCGTCAAAACCGGGTTTAGCGAGGTCATCGGCTCCTGGAACACCATGCCGATCTCGCTGCCGCGCATCCGGCGCATCTCCTCTTCGGAGAGCGTCATCAGATCGCGGCCGGCAAACCATACTTCGCCACCGGTAATGCGGCCGGGCGGGTCGGGAATGAGGCGCATGATCGAAAGAGCGCCGACCGATTTGCCGGAGCCGCTCTCGCCGACAATCGCCACCGTCTCGCCTGGATCGACGGTGTACGAAATGCCGTCGACAGCGCGGACGACCCCCGCGCCGGTGCGGAATTCGGTATGCAATTCCTTGACTTCCAGGAGCGGCGGCACGCCCATATTCCTCCCGTTCATGGTTTGGGCGAGGTTGGTAGCCGTTGCCCGGCAAGGCTGTCAACGACGCTTCCGGGTAGGGGGCGTTGCGCCGCAACCGGTTCTGCGTTTAGCTCGGCCGCGCCTCGGATATGGGGATCAGGGAGCGGGCCATGGCAGACGTAAAATGGGCGATCCGCGGCGAGTACATGGAAAGCTGCAATTGCGACTACCTCTGCCCTTGCATCTATACGAACCCGCAGGGGCCGGTGACCTACGATAATTGCTACGCCGTCTTGGTCTTCCGCATCGATGACGGGGATTTCGGCGGAACCCGCCTCGACGGGTGCAAATTTGCGTTCGTGCTGCGCTCGGGCAAGGTCATGGCCGACGGCAATTGGGTCTTCGGCGTCATCGTGGACGAGGGCGCCGACGCCAGCCGGCGCGCCGCTCTCGCCCGGCTCGCGGGAGGTGAGGCGGGCGGCACGCCGGAGCTGATCCGCAACAACCTCGTCGGCGATTTCCGCGGCGTCGAATACAAGCCGATCGAGTTCCATGTGGCGGGGCACAACCGGCGCGCCGCTGTCCCGGGCCTGTTCACTTTCGAGGTCGACGGCGTCCTGTCGCGGAACCGCAGCGGCGAGCCGCTCTACATCGACAATGCGGGGCACCCGGCCGGCCGCCGTCTCGCTCTGGCCCAGGCCAAGGAATTGCAGGTTCACGCTTTCGGGCTCGACCTCGCTCTGGCCGGCCGGGGCAATAATGGGCATTTCGCGCCCTTCTCCTGGACGAACTGACGGACCGTCCGTCTCAGCGCTTGCTGCGCAACAGGAACTCGCGTCCGGCCTTGACCATTGGCTCGCCGTCATAAGCGATAATATCGGCGGTCGCGTAGGTCTCGCTCCACAGTTCGGGCAGGTAGGAGCCGGTGCCGATGACGTCGATCGGCGCATTGGCGGCCGCCATCATGCGGCATTTCTCCGGGCCAAAGCCTGAGCTGGCGACGATCCGTGCTTTGGGAAAGCCGGCCTCGTTCAGCACCTGGCGCATTCGCCAGATTGCGGCGGCGGTGACGCCGGTCCCGACGAGGTAGCGCAATTCCGCCTCGGTGCGGTAGCCGCGGATCGATTGCGGCGCGCTGTTCTCCAGCACCTCATACGAGCGGGCGAGGTCGAGCCCCTCGCAGTAGCGGCCGCCCGGCGTGTCCATGCGGAAGGCGAGGCGGCCGGCGGCGGCCAGCTCGGGAAAGCGGCGGCAGACTTCGACCGCGTCGCTCGTCTCGCGCCCGAAATAGTCGACGAGCACGGTCAAGGCCTCGTCCGGGAAGGTCTCGTGGAACATCTCGGCGGCGCGCAAGGTCGAGCCGGCGTAGCCGATCAGGGCATGCGGCATCGTGCCCATGCCGTGCTCCTTGCCGAAATAATGCGCGGTCGCCTCGGTGGCGCAGCCGACAAAGCCGACCGCACCGGCGACGCGCTTGGCGTGCTCCGAGCCAACCGCGGCAGCATAGGCCATCATCTCGGCCATCTCAGCGCCGGCGCAGTGGCGCGCATCCATCGCGAGGAACGCGACTTTCGGCAGGTCGGCGCACATTGCCGAAGCGTTGTAGGCCGCCACGCAGGCCGGCCCGAGCTTCTGCAGCAGCACGGTTTCGAGATCGACGATATGAAAAAGCGGACCGGTCACGTAGAGGATCGGCTCGCCGGCGCCGACCCATGAGCCTTCCGAATGGTTAACCTCAATCTCGAAGCGGACGCCGCGCTTTGTCGCCATGCCTTCGAGAAAATCGATGACAAAACGCGGTGCGCTGATGACCGGCCGGCGCATAAAAACGGCATAGGTCGCTTCGCGGTCGCCAAAATGCCCGACGATCGCCTTCGACTTCAGGAAATAGCTGTCGGTACGCGCCCCGAGGTCGTCCATGGCGGATATGCTGTCATTGCGCGCGCCGCGTGAAAAGCCCGTCATTCCGGGATCGCCCGAAGGGCGAGGCCCGGAATCCAAGAACACAGGCCTCTGGAATTATGGATTCCAGGCTCCCTCGCTACGCTCGGGCCCCGGAATGACCAGGGCGGGAGCGCCGCCGCCTCACGGATGGGCGGCGAGCCGGCCGCCGAGCGCGAAGCCGTTCGAGCCGCGTTGGCGCTCGCGCTTCAAGGCTTCGGCGATCTCGAAGGCGAGCTCGATGGCCTGGCTGGCGTTGAGGCGCGGGTCACAATGCGTCAGGTAGTTGGCGGCGAGACCCTGCTCGCTGACCTTCTGCGCGCCGCCGATGCATTCGGTGACGTCCTGGCCGGTCAATTCGAAATGCACGCCGCCGGCATAGCTGCCCTCGGCGAGGTGGATTGCGAAGGCGCCGTGCAACTCATCGAGGATGCGGTCGAAGACCCGCGTCTTGTAGCCGGTGGAGGAGGTGATCGTGTTGCCGTGCATCGGGTCGATGCACCACACGACTTGGCAACCTTCGCGCTGCACGGCGCGGATCAGGGCCGGCAGTTT
>VAZF01000458.1 GCA_005888425.1 Alphaproteobacteria bacterium | reverse complement strand
TCGAGCGCGGCTATGTGATCATCGGCTCGCCCGACGAAGTCGCTGAGCAGCTCACCGCCGTCGCGACCGATCTCAATGTCGGCCACCTGATGATGCTCTTGCAATTCGGCAGCATGGGGAAGGAGTTGGCCAAGTACAACACCAAGCTCTTCGCCGAGAAAGTGCTGCCGAAAATGCGCGGCCTCTTCTCCGAATGGGAAGATAAATGGTGGCCGGCGCCGATGGCGCAGACCGAGCGCGCCGCCCCAACCCCCTTCCAAGCAACCATGGCCGCGGACTGAGGAATAGGCTTAGGCGCGGCGCATCGGGCCCCGGCTTCCGCCGGGGACACCGCTTCATCGTTTCCGATCGATGACGCCGGTCTCGCGCAAGGCGGCGATGTCATGGGGCCGATCGCGGGATGGTCGGCCTCGACCACCATCTCGCGCGCCACCGCATGCGGATGCGCGAGCGCGGCGGTGACGCCGAGCACCGGCGCATGCGGCACGTCGGCGGCGGCGAGCCGCTTTTCCCATTCGGCCACGGTGCGTGTCTCGGTAACGTCGGAGATCAGCCGGTCGAGCTCGTCGCGGTTGTCGCGCCGCAAGGTCGGGGTCAGAAAACGCGGATCGGCGGCCAGATCGGGGCGTTCCAAAGCCTCGCATAATTTGCCCCAGAAGCGCTCCGACAAGACGGCGATGATGATCGAGCCGTCCGACGCCGGGAAGCTGCCATAGGGCACGATATTGGGATGGCTCGACCCCATCGGCTTTGGGTCCTCGCCGGTGATGAAGGCGAGTTGCGCGAAATAGCCGAGCATGCCGATCAGGCCGTCATGCAGGCTGATATCGATGAGCCGCCCGCGCCCGGTCTGTGTCCGCTCGTGCAATGCGGCGAGGATCGCCATCGGCCCAAATACCCCGCCGACCATGTCGCCCAACGGAATGCCGAGCTTCACCGGCATATGGCCGCGCTCGCCATTGATGCTGAGCGCGCCCGACAAGGCTTGCGTCACGATGTCGAAAGACGGCTTGTCCCGCAGCGGGCCCTCGAGGCCAAAGCCGCTGATCGCGCAGTAGATGAGGCGCGGGTTGATCGCCGCCAGCGTCTCGTAGCCGAGCCCGAGCCGGTCCATCACGCCGGGGCGGTAATTCTCGACGAGGATGTCCGCGTCGGCGACGAGACCTCGCAGGATGTCGGCGCCCGCTTGCTGCTGCAGGTCGATGACGAGGCTCTTTTTGTTGCGATTGATGCCGAGGAAATAGTGGCTCTCGCCCGCGACAAAGGGCGGGAAATGCCGCGTCTCGTCCCCGAGCCCCGGCGGCTCGATCTTCAACACCTCGGCGCCGAGATCGCCGAGACTCTGCGTGCAAAACGGCCCGGCCAGGACGCGGGTCAGGTCGATGACCCGGATCCCCGCCAGCGGCCCCGCCCATGTGCTTTGTTCGTTCAAATTACACTCCCGCTGTCATTGCGAGCGCAGCGAAGCAATCTCGTTCCGACGGAGGCTCCTGCCGATCGAGATGGCCCGATCGAGATGGCGTCGTCGCCCCTCGCAATGACAGATTTGCTATTTCGCGGCAGTGACCGATTTCGCGGCAGTGACCTACTTCGCGGCAGTGACCATGATCTCGACCAAGACCTCGGGCCGCGCAAGATCGGCGCGGACGCAGGCGCGGGCCGGCGGGTTCTGCGGGTCGACCCACTCGTTCCACACCGAGTTCATGTCGCGGAAGAGCGCCATGTCCTTGATCCACAGATTGGCGATCAAGAGGTTCGATTTGCTGGTGCCCGCCTCGCGCAAATAATGATCAATGCGCTCGAGGATCTGCGTCGTCTGCCCCTTGATGTCCTGGCTTGTATCGCCGGCGGTCAACCCGCAGAGATAGACCGTGTCGCCGCGCACGACACAGCGGCTCATGCGCGGCCCCGGCGGTTGCGTGATGTCGATGCGGCGGATGTCGGCCATATGTCCCTCCCTCGATGTGATGAATGGCACGGGCCAGTGTGGCCCGGCTGATCGGGGAAGGAAAGCCGCTTGGCCGCGGCCTAGGATTGTGTGATCACGTCTCGCTCGCCGGCACAAAACACAGGATCGTGCCGCTGATCGGCGAGCGGCACACGATGCCGCGCGCCATCGGGTTGGAGGTGCCGTGCAACACCCTGTCGTCCGGCACATGCACCCATTTCGCATCGAGATAGGCTTCGTACCCTTCGGCGACGAGGCGGTACTCGACCGGCCGGCAGTCGGCGATCGAGCAGCACGAGACGCCGCTGCCCGGCTGCTTTAGTGACTCGAACCAGCCATGCAGCGCCGGATCGGCATTCTCCGGCGGCGCCGCATCGCTCGCCGCAATCCCGAGCAGGGCAAAAGACGCGAACCACAGGATGGCGCCCGGGAACCGTGGCACGCCTCCTCCTTTCGACCGCGAGGCCCGTTAACACCGTCCGATGTGCAAATAACGGGCCGTCTGCCGGTATCGCGCGAACCGCGCTCGCGCGTCGGAGAAACAGGCTCTAAAGGGGATTGTTCCCGCATGCCGCTCGTGTCGCAGCGGCGGACAACGCCTGGGTTGATCGAGGTTAATTCCGGTCCAGCCGATGCCGGGCGCCGGGATCAGGCGGGCGGCTGCTCTTTGTAATTGACGATGCGCTTACCGAAAGTGTGGATGCCGAGCGTGACCAGCGGTTCGTCGCCGACAACACGGAAGATATGCGGGCGATTGGCCGGCAATACGACCGTCACGCCGGGTTCCAGCGAGACCCGCGCCTCTTCTCCGTCGAGCCACGCCTCGCCCCGCCCGGCAAGCACCGTCAGCGTCTCGACATAGGGATGCGAATGGACCCGCGTCGCATAGCCGGGAGGTGAGGTCTGGATGCCGGTCCGGATCGGCAGACCCTCGCCGGTATCATCGGCGACAATCGGGCGATAGGTCGCGCCGCCGACAAAATCCACGATCGGCCGTTCGGTTTCCCGGATGACGGTAATTGTGGCGGGACCATTATCGGGCATCGGGGGCTCCTGCGGCTCAGCCGGGCCGATTATAGCACGATCGCTGGAACAGCCGCGTCCTGCCTCTCGCCTGCACGCCTGGGCTGGTCGACGTCCAGGGGGTGGCAAAGGTGTGGCGCCGGAACCGGAGGTTTCGCGGCGTCGTTCCTGTTGCGAGCCGCCGCGTTATCATAAATTAAAACTCAGTCGAGCCATGTCGAAGTGCCGCAAACCGAAGACAGCTTCGGCGCGAAATTCGGGCGCGCGCTGCCAGGACTGGTACAAGGACGCCGTCATCTACCAGCTCCACGTGCGCGCGTTTTACGACTCCAATGACGATGGCGTCGGCGATTTTTGCGGCCTGGCGCAGAAGCTAGACTACATCAAGGATCTCGGCGTCAACGCAATCTGGCTGTTGCCGTTTTATGAATCGCCGTTGCGCGATGACGGCTACGACATCGCGGATTACCAGGCGATCAATCCGGCTTACGGCACGCTCGACGATTTTCGCGAGTTTGTCGCGGCGGCGCATGCGCGCGGCATCCGCATTATTATCGAGCTGGTCGTCAACCACAGCTCGGACCAGCACCCCTGGTTTCAGCGCGCCCGCAACGCGCCGCGCGGTACCCCAGAGCGCGACTATTATGTGTGGAGCGACACTGGCGATGAATTCGAGGAAACGCGCGTCATCTTTCTCGATTCCGAAGTGTCGAACTGGAGCTGGGATCCGGTAGCGAAGGCCTATTACTGGCACCGGTTCTACGCCTGCCAGCCCGACCTCAATTTCGACAATCCGCGCGTCATTGGCGAGATCAAAGAGATCCTGAAGTTCTGGCTCGATCTCGGCGTCGATGGGTTTCGATTGGACGCGGTTCCCTATCTCGTCGAGCGCGACGGCACTAACAGTGAGAATTTGCGCGAGACACACAGCCTCTTGAAGCTGATCCGGGCCGAAGTCGAGCGCCATCGGCCGGATGCCGTGTTGCTGGCCGAGGCAAACCAGCCGCCGGAAAACACGCTCGGCTATTTCGGCCAAGGCGACGAATGCCACATGGCATTTCACTTTCCGCTCATGCCGCGACTGTTCATGGCGTTGGCGCAGGAAGACCGGACGCCGATCGTCGATATCGTCGAGCAGACCCGATCGCTTCCCGAGGGCTGCCAATGGGCGCTCTTCCTGCGCAACCATGACGAGCTGACGCTCGAAATGGTGACCGCGGAAGAGCGCAAATACCTCTGGCATGTCTATGCGACGCATCGTCGGCTGCGCATCAATCTCGGCATTCGCCGGCGTCTCGCGACCTTGCTGAACGGCGACCGTCGCCGCATCGAATTGATGAACAGCCTCTTGTTCTCGCTGAACGGCAGCCCCGTCACCTATTACGGGGACGAGATCGGCATGGGCGACAACCCGTTTCTCGGCGACCGCGACGGCGTGCGCACGCCGATGCAATGGGCAGCCGACCGCAATGCGGGGTTCTCGAAGGCCGATTATGTCGATCTCTATCTGCCGCCGATCGAGCACCGCTTCTTCGGTTACGACATCGTCAATGTCGAGGAGCAGCGGAAGATGCGCTCGTCGCTGCTCAACTGGACGCGCTGGATCATCAGCGTGCGGCGCTCGCACCCGGCCTTCGCGCGCGGCGACATCGCCTTCCTCGCCCCCGCCAATCCAAAGATCCTGGCCTATCTGCGCACGCTCGACGACGAGATCCTGCTCTGCGTCGCCAATCTGAGCGAGACGGCACAGGCCGCGGAGCTCGAGCTCGGCGAATGGGCCGGCCGCGTGCCGGTCGAGATGTTCGGCGGCTGCCCCTTTCCGGCGATCCGGCGTGCGCCGTACACAATCACCTTGCCCGGGCACGAATTTTTGTGGCTGAAGCTGTTCCGGGCGGAGCAGGTCGATCCCGCGCGCGGCGTCCCGCATGAGGCAATGGACCGGCCCGATCTCCCGGCCGCCGACAAGCCGGTGCCGCCCCGCCCGCGCGAGAAGGAGGCCGCGGCCCCGCAAAGGCAGCCGTCATCCCGGCGGGAATAACGGCTCCGCCATCGCTTTCCCCGCCGCCCCGCCTCGTACTAGGATTGGGTCCGGAGACTGCGGCGCCCTGGGTTATGGGGCGGATCGCGGGCCGGAGCGATTGGAGGAAGGGTGATGGCGACGGGCAAGAAGATTGCGGTGGTGTGCACGGGAGCGGTCGGCGGCTATGCCGGCGCGCATATGGTCAAGGCCGGCGAGGACGTGACCTTTATCGATTTCTGGCCCGAGCACGTCGAGCACATGAAACAGCATGGGCTGACGATCACCCATCTGCGCGATGTCGAGCCGTTTACGGTGCCGGCCCGGGCCCTGCATGTCACCGAATTGCAGCAGATCAGCAAGGAAAAGCCGTTCGACATCGCTTTTGTCTGCACGAAGTCCTACGACACGGCCTGGGCGACGGCCATGATCAAGCAGTATC
>VAZF01000457.1 GCA_005888425.1 Alphaproteobacteria bacterium | reverse complement strand
CTTGAGGGTTATTTTTGATTGCGCGTTACACTATTTTTTTGACCGCGGCGCGATCCCGCGTCATTCCTCAACCATGTATTGGCTGACCGCCCTGTTGTTTCTGCTCGCGCTCGGGGCGCTCGCCGGTTTTCTCTGGCTGCATTTCGGCCGCACCCCCGGGACGGAGCGGCCGGAAATCGCCGGCGGTGCCCAATCGCAGCCATCCGGTCT
>VAZF01000456.1 GCA_005888425.1 Alphaproteobacteria bacterium | reverse complement strand
AACTCGTCCCAGTTGGCTCTTTTGATCAGTGCGCCGTTCAATGCGCTGCATAATTCCGGCGTCGCGGCGACATCGAGACGCCACAGCTCCCGCATCTCGAACAGCGGAGCTTTTTCCTCCTGAAGCAGCGCGACGGCCGCTTCCTGGCGGGTCGCCGACCGGCGCGCCTGGGCAACCGCCTTCTCGTGCTCGGGCTCCGGAAGGTTTGCGTTGAGGTAGTCGAGATAATCGGCGAACGGCGATTCCGGCGTGAGGCTGGCGAACTTCTCGCGCTGCACGCGTGCGCGCCGCCTCCGTTCGGTGGCGAGCTGGGCGACGATCGCCTCGTTTTTTCTCGCATCCGCCGCGGCGCGCGCCGGCACTTGCAGCCGATCGAGAATGTTGAGCGGAATTGTCGCCGCGCAGACGATCGCGACGGTGACGAGCCCAGCGATGCTGGCGCGTTCGACTGTAACCAGCGCGCGCAGCCGCGGGCTGCGCAACCAGATCGCCCAGAGGGCGATCAGCGGCGGCAGCAATGCCGGAACCAGGATCGACCACCCCCCGGGAAAATCCAAATTCGCAGCGCCGGCGACGAACGCCGCGATCGCCGAAATTGGGAAGAAAATGCCCGTGGCGATGGCCGCCCAGCGCGGCACCCCGGTCCGGACGGCGCTCCGCAACAGGATGCCGATGACGATCCACAGCAACACCCCGAAAAGGATCGCGTAAAGCTGGGCAAGCGACTGGTCGAGGCGGTCTTCGGGGCCGTATTGCGACGGATCGCCGCCCGGCGGACCGTAGACCAGGCTGACGATCAGCAAACCGTAGGGAATGCACCCGGCGACAGCGAGCGCGATTGCGCCCGCCGGCGACGATTGCGTGGGCAGCGTGGGGCTCGACACCCGGCTGACGGCCTTATTCCATCGGCAATCCGGCGTGCGTGTTGCGCGAGTCGAGCGAGGTAAAGCCGCTGGCAAGCGACGGCATCGCCACTTCGGCGATCGTCTCTGGTGTCCAGCCGCCATTGCGATGCACCATGCGCACCGGCCGCATATGGCCGTAAAGCGACAATTCGCCGGCACGCTGGTGGAACACCTGGCCGTTGACGTAACTCGCCTGCTCGGAGGCGAGAAAGACGCATAAGGGCGCGATCGCGTCGGCCCGGCTCCGCCGCAGCCGCTCTTCCCGCACGGCCGCCACGGCCGGGTCTTTCGGAGTCGGCACCGAGCGCGTCATGCGGGTGTCGGCCGAGGGCGCGATGACATTGGCCGTGATGCCCTTCGACTGGTTTTCCATCGCGATGATCCGCGCCATCGCGACGATCCCCATCTTGGCCGTGCCGTAATTGACCTGACCGACATTGCCGAGCAGCCCGGAGGTCGACGAGACGAGGATCATGCGGCCGTAATTCTGCTCGCGGAACAGGTTGATGGCCGCGCGGTTGACGTTGAAATGCCCGGTCAGGTGGACATCGATGACCGCCTGCCAGTCCTCCGGGAACATGTTGTGGAACATCTTGTCGCGCAGGATGCCGGCGGCGTTGAACACGATGTGCAGCCCGCCGAACGTGTCGCGCGCCTGCTGCACCATCTGCAGGCAATCGTCGAATTTCGCGACCGAGCCGAAATTGGCCACCGCCTCGCCGCCGGCCGCCTTGATCTCGTCGGCTGTCGCCTGCGCCGGCCGGGTGTCGCCGCCTTCGCCGGCGCCGCCGACGCCGGGATCGACGACGACGATCCTCGCGCCTTCCTTGGCCATCAGCTTGGCGACTTCGGCGCCGACCCCGCGCGCCGCCCCGGTGCAGATCGCGACCCGTCCCTCCAGCATGCCCATCCCGACGCCCTTTCGTGGATCCTTCAGCGCCGCAGTTGACCCGCCGCGCGCCGGCTTTGTCAATTCGCCCCAAGCCGCCGGCCCTGGACTAGGCCCGCGGGTCCACGTCAGTGTCGAGGAGCAGCTGCCTGACCCCGTGAAGATCGGTGATGACGGCGACGCAAAGGCCCCGAATATCGTCGCTCGCCGGCAGCAGGTCCGGCACCATGACCGTCATCATGCCCGCCGCGCATGCCGAGCGGACGCCGTTGTGGGAATCCTCCAAGGCCAGACATAGCCGAGGGTCCACACCGAGCCGGTCGGCCGCCTTGAGAAACGGGTCCGGAGCAGGTTTGCCGTCTGCATAATCGCCGTGTCCCACAATCGCATGAAAGCGCTCGGCCAGACCATGCGCTGTCAGGTGATGCTGCACGGT
>VAZF01000455.1 GCA_005888425.1 Alphaproteobacteria bacterium | reverse complement strand
CGCAACGCCGTCCACAACCCCTCGCGGTCGGGGTTGTAGAATTCGACGTTGACGATGTCCTCGTATTTCTTCGGCGGGTTCTCGGCATAGCGGATCGAGCCGTCGGGGCGGAAACGGAACCACTCCTTGTGAGCGGCGACCCAGGGATGGTCGGGCGCGCACTGGATCGCGAAATCGAGCGCGACCTCAATGCCGAGTTCGGCGGCCGCCCGCACAAACCGGCGGAAATCGTCGAGGGTGCCGAGTTCGGGATTGATCGCGGCGTGACCGCCCTCGGCGGCGCCGATCGCGTAGGGGCTGCCGGGATCCTCCGGCGTCGCGACGACGGCGTTGTCGCGGCCTTTGCGGTTGACCCGGCCGATCGGGTGAATCGGCACGAGATAGACGACGTCAAAGCCTAGGGCAGCGACATCGGCCAGCCGCGCGATGCAATCGTGGAATGTCGCGCTCTTGCCCGCCACTTTGCCCTGGCTGCGCGGGAACATCTCGTACCAGGCCGCGAACCGCGCCTCCGGACGATCGACGACAAGCTCCAATTCGCGGCCGTAGCGCACTCGGTCGGCGCGCTCATCCGCCTGCGCCATCAGCTCCTGCAATTCCGGCGAGAGCATGATCGCTGCACGCCGGTCGCCGTCGCGGCCCGTTAATTCCTTGAGCAGCTTGCCTAGCCGGGCGGCATCCGCCTTTGAAGCATGCGCCACGGCCGCTTCGACAAGGCTGGCGCCCTCGGCGAATTCAAGATCGACCGCCTGCCCGGCCTCGCGCTTTTTGACGAGATCCTCGCGCCAGCTCTCAAACCGGTCGGGCCACGCTTCGATCGTGTAGCGCCAGCGTCCGACGCGATCCGGCCGGAAGCGCGCCACCCATCGGTCGTTGTCGTGAAACGCGAAGGGCGTCTCCTGCCACGTCTCATCCTCAAAGGCGTAATGGAGGACGGCCCGGAGCTTGTCGTGGCCATCGCGGAACAGATCGGCCCAGACTTCGACGGTATCGCCGACAATGCGCTTTGCCGGATACCGCCCGCCATCGATCTCGGGATAGACGTTCTCGATAACGACGCGCGCGTCCGGCCGCCACGCTGGATGATGCGCCGGCTTGCGGCCGGCATCGCACGGCCCGATCGCCACCTGCCTAAAGGGCCGCAGCGCGGCGTGCAGCACCTTGACCTCGAGTGGCATGACCCGTAGTCGCGCCGGCGCTGGCTGCGGTTCGCCGCCTGGCCGGACCTCCTCCAGGAGCAGCCGGGCGCCGAGATAACCGAGGCCCGCCCCGGCCAACAATTCCTCGGCCACAACGTCATGCGCGTCGTGGTCTTGCGTATTGATCAGCGTCAGGGCGCGCTCGACGCCGGTTTCGCTCTGCCGCAGCAACGTAACGACCGGATCGTTCGGCCGCGACAGCAACCGCTGCGGCCCCTCTTCGTTGAGCGCCGGGACCGACGCCTTCAGCCGATTGACGCCGGCGATAAAGGCGCTCAGGTCAAAGCGCGGCGACTCCGGCGCCTCCGAATCCTGCGGCACGACCGAGATGCGCCGCGCCCAGCCATATTCGAAGCCCATCGGCATCATGACGCCGGTCGAGAAGGCTGCCGCAAAGGCATAGGCTTGCCGGTAATGCGCCTCGACCTCGCTATCTGGGAAGCCGGCGGCCACCAGTTCTGTGACGAGCCGCTCGGTGTCATGGCTCTCCGGGAACCCGATCGTCGGCGCGATATGGCGGAAGCGGTCATACTGGTCGAGCAGCCACGGGCTCTCGAAATCCCACCACTTGACGCTGTTGAACAGATAGTCGAACCCGGCTGCGGCGAGCGCCTCGACCTCATCCAGCGTGGCGCCGAGATTTTCGGCGAGGAACAGGATCTCGGGGTCGACTGATTTGGCGGCGCCGATCAGCCGGCGCCACACCTCGGCCGGCACCTTGTACGCGGCGTCGCAGCGGAAGCCGCCGAAACCGAGCCCGGCGTAATGGCGCACGAGCGCCTCGAAATAGGCGACAATCTCGTCCCGCTGCGGCGGCCGGTAGTCGAGCTCGGCGAGATCGCCCCAAACGGTTTTGCGTTCGGGATCGTTCGGGTCGACGGCGAAGGGGGAGCGCACCGCGCCATCCCGGTCGCGGGCGAACCAGTTGGGCCGGCTCTCGATCAGCTCGCTGTCCTTCGCGGTGTGATTGACGACAAGGTCCATGATTGGGCGCAGCCCATGGCCGCGCGCCGTCTTGGTAAAGCCGCGCAGCAGAGCGTCGTCGCTCCCCCGGGCCTTACCGCGGAAGCGGGGGTTCAGCCGGTAATAATCCTTGACCGCGTAAAGGCTGCCGGAGAAACCGGGGTAGTGGAAGGGATTAACGTAAACCGCGTTGAAGGCCATGGCGGCAATCCGCGGCAATTCTGCGGTCCAGCCGGCGATCGGCCCCGCCAATGTCGGAAACAGATTGTAAATCCGCAGGCCTTCGCGCATCGCGCGAGCTCGCTCCCCGTTTGCGGCCCCACTGCTCGGCATCGCCGCGGCGCCGGTGCCCGACAGAACGTGCCGCCGATCAAGGATAGCATTCCTCGATCGGCGGGCACGAGAACACCGCACTTCGACCGTCCGTGACCCGAGTTATCTCGGTCTGCACCTCCGACGCGTTTACCCGGGGTCGCATCGGGGCCGCGGCATCACATTCCGCCGCGCAGAATTAGGTACGGCAGGGGAGGCGGGTCGGCGATCCCATCTCCCTGACGCGGGTTCACCGCGCCGCCACAGACAACCACACCACGAACGTTGATGAGGGCGCCGGGTTCCCCATTCGGTATCGGATTTTATCGGCTCGTATCCGATTTTAACCCAACGCCAGCCGCGAGGCCTATTTCCGGCCGTAATGGTCGTCAAAACGCACGATATCGTCTTCGCCGAGATAGCTCCCGGACTGCACCTCGATGACATGCAGCGGGATCTTGCCGATATTCTCGAGGCGGTGCATCGCGCCGAGCGGGATGTAGGTCGACTGGTCCTCGGTCAGGACCACTTCCTCGTCACCGCGCACGACCTTCGCTGTCCCCTGCACGACGACCCAATGCTCGGCCCGGTGGTGGTGCATCTGCAGCGACAGCTTGGCGCCGGGCTTGACCGTGATGTGCTTGACCTGCACGCGGCTGCCATTGTGGATCGAGCGGTATGTCCCCCAAGGACGGTGCACGGTCGGCAGCGCGTCGGCCTCATCGTGCCGCTCGGCCAGGAGCCGCGCGACCAGCCGCTTGACCTCTTGGGTGCGATTGCGCGGCGCCACCATGACCGCATCGTCGGTCGCGACGACGACG
>VAZF01000454.1 GCA_005888425.1 Alphaproteobacteria bacterium | reverse complement strand
AGCCTCATCTCGGCCGAGCATCGCGGCTCGATCCACTCCCTGGGAGCCCTGGTTCAGGGAGCGGCGGCCTGTAACGGCTGGGCCTTCTGGTACATCCAGCGCAACGGGCAGCCTCTGCCAATCGACAGCCTGCGTCAGCTTGTGCGGGCCGAGTTGAGCCCCCGGTAGGCGGGCCGGGCGGGGCCTTAACCACGCCTTAACCACGTTCCCTGGCGAATCGCCGTCGAATTGACTTACCGCAAGGCATACCGCACCGGGACTTAACTACGAATAAACCTTAGGGCGGGTAGAATTCTTTGACGGGACACGTCATCATTTCTACTTAAATACACCTGAAAGTTGCCCGACCGAGTCCGATTGGGGATGTCGCGTCGTCTGGTTACGAATGTTCAGATGGAGCAAGGACGTTGAAGATCAAAAAGCTCGCACTTTGCCTCCCGCTGTTGCTTCTCGTGGGATGCACCAACGCGGATCCGGTGCCGATAGCTCAGCAACCGCGCATCCCTGCCCGCTCGCAAGGCGTAGATCTGGCGACCGATGCCGGACGCGTCGCGCAATATATCAAGAGCAACGGGCTCGACTTTGTCGCCCGCTATTACCGCACGCCGGGCTCGCGCTGGCCGGCGCTGAGCGCGAATGAGGCGAGAGCGTTATCGGCGCTCGGATTGAATGTCGTTGCGGTCTTTGAGTCGCACTCGCATCACCGCGATTATTTCAGCTATGCGCGCGGCTATTGGGACGCCATGCAGGCCGCGCAGCAGGCGAAGGCGGTCGGTCAGCCGGGCGGCAGCGCGATCTATTTCGCGGTCGATTTCGACGCGCGCGGCGCCGACATCGTCCCGATCGACCAGTATTTCCGCGGCATCACGAACGGGCTCGCGGCGGCGGGCGCCGGCCGGCCGGAGTACAAGGTCGGCGTCTATGGTTCGGGCGCGGTTTGCGAATCGCTGAAGGGACGCGGTCTCGCGCAATATGCCTGGCTGACGAACTCGACCGCCTGGGCCGGCACGATGAATTATGCCGACTGGAACATCCGGCAGGGCAGGCCCTACGCGACGCTCGGCTTTATCAATCACGACTCCAACGAAGCGCGCGACGATTACGGCGGGTTCCGTCTCGCCGGCATGTGAGCTTCCTCTCCGCGCTGTGTTATTGCTCCCACGAGGGATCGCAATAACACAGCGCCGAGGGTGCCTTGTCCTACGACCCGAATAACGTTTTCGCCCGCATCCTTCGCGGCGAATTGCCCTGCCGCAAGGCCTATGAGGACGAGCACGTCCTCGCCTTTCACGACATCAATCCGCAGGCGCCGACCCATATCGTCGTGATCCCGAAAGGCCAATACATTTCGGTCGACGATTTCTCGCAGAAAGCGTCGGACACCGAGCTCGCTGCCTTCATCCGGGCGATCGGTCATATCGCGCGGCAGGAAGGGGTCAGCGAGGGCGGGTACCGCATGCTCGCGAACCACGGCGCGGCTGCGCACCAGGAGGTGCCGCATTTCCACCTGCACCTCTTTGGCGGGCGCGATCTCGGCCCGATGCTGCGCCGCCCGCAATCGGCCTGAGGGCAAACGGGCCCTGAAAAGCAACGGGCCGGGGTTAGACCCCGGCCCGCTGTCTGCGACGGGACCAGCCGGTCAGGGTTGGTCGGGAACAAGGGGCGGCGCGCCTCCGACCTCGTCCCAAATCTTCACGTGGTGATAGGGCTCGCGCAGGAAACTGAGGCTGACCACGACACCGATCGCCGCGATCGCCATCGGATAAGCCAGCCCGCTCAGCGCGATTCCGGTCAAGGCCGCGATCGAGGCGCCGGCCGCGGGTACGAGCCCGCCGAAGACGCCGTTCCCGACGTGATACGGCAGCGACATCGAGGTGTAGCGGATGCGGGCCGGGAACAGCTCGACCAGGAAGGCGGCGATCGGCCCGTACACCATCGTCACCAGGATCACGAGATAGAACACCAGCACCGTCAGTACGACCGGGTTGTCCTTGAACGTGTCGAATAAGGTGAATACCGGCCAAAACGTGACGACGGCGAGCGCAAACCCCGCGGTCATGATGTTGCGCCGGCCGATCCGGTCGGAGAGCGCGCCGAAGACGATGAAAAACGGCGCGGCTGCGGTCATCGCGATCATCATGACGATGTAGACCGTGACGTAGCTGATCTTCAGCACGGTCGTCATATAGAACAGCGCGTAGAACTGGCCGGTGTACCAGACCACGCCCTCGGGGGCGGTGGCGCCGAACAGCGCGAACAGGATCAGCCCCCAATTCTTGCCGCTGCTGAAGCTTTCCAGGGCCGGGTTGTGCGAGGCTTTGCCCTGTTCCTTGAGCCGGGCATAGAGCGGCGATTCCTCGAGCTTAAGGCGGATGTAGATGGACAGGCCGACCAGGATCGCGGAGATCAGGAACGGTACCCGCCAGCCCCAATCGCCAAACGTCTGGTCGCCAAAGCCGAGGCGGCAGATCAGGATCACCAGCAAGGCGAGCACGATGCCCATCGTCGCGGTCGTCTGAATCCATGACGTGTAGAAGCCGCGGCGGGCGTCCGGCGAATGCTCGGCGATATAGGTCGCCGCGCCGCCGTACTCGCCGCCGAGGGCCAGGCCCTGCAGCACGCGCATCGCGACGAGCAGGATCGGCGCCAGGATGCCGATCGTCTCATAGCCCGGCAGCAAGCCGACCACGAAGGTCGCCGCGCCCATCAGCAGCAGGGTCAGCATAAAGGTGAATTTGCGGCCGATCAGGTCGCCGAGATGGCCGAACACGATCGCGCCGAACGGCCGCACCAGAAAGCCGGTCCAGAACACGAACAGGCTGAGGATGAACGCCAGGTTCGG
>VAZF01000453.1 GCA_005888425.1 Alphaproteobacteria bacterium | reverse complement strand
CCGAGCATCGCCGCCAGCACGACCGCCATCCACACCGGCTGCTCGCCATGGTCGGCGCGCTGCAGGGATTGCGAGCAGGTGACGAGCGTCCGCCGCCCGGCGCAGCACCGCGCCAGCGCAACGATATCGTCGGCCGAGATGCCGCAGATCGCCGCCGCCCAGGCGGCGTCCTTTGGCTGTCCATCATCGCGACCCAGCAGATACGCCGCGAATTTCTCCCAACCCGTGCAGTACCGATCGAGAAAGGCGCGGTCGTGCATGCCTTCGGCCACGAGTGTGTGCGCGAGGCCGAGCATCAGCGCGACATCGGTGCCGGGCCGGATCGGGTGCCACACCGCATCGACCGTGTCCGGCAGATCGTCCCGGATCGGCCCGATCAGGTGAAACTCGACGCCTCGCCGCCGCGCCGCCATAAGACTATCGCGGGCGATATGCTGACTGGTGCCGCCGCCGCCGACATCGCCGTTCTTCAGCGCCATGCCGCCAAAGGCGAGGACGAGCGCGCTCTCCGCCACCATCTCCGCCCAGCTGACATTATTACCGGCGATCGCGGCCTGCGGCCCGATGATATGCGGCAGGATGACCGAGGCCGCCCCTGAGCTGTAGCTATTGACCGAACGGACATAACCGCCGGAAAGGTTCAGAAATCGATGCAGCTGGTGCTGCGCGTCGTGAAAGCGGCCAGCGCTGGCCCAGCCATAGGAGCCGCCGAACACGGCGCGCGGCCCATGCCGGTCATAGACTCGGCGCAACTCGCCGGCGAGCCGCTCGAAGGCCTCGTCCCACGAGACCGCCACAAATTCGTCGCAGCCGCGGCGCTCGTCGGCTCCCGGGCCGCGCTCCAGCCAGCCGCGTCGGATCATCGGTCTGGCGATGCGCGCCCGGTGTGACACCGCCGCTGGGATGTTGCCGAGAAGAACCGAGGGGGCGGGGTCGCGCGGATGCGGCAGGATCTCGAGCTCCTGCTCCTTTACCAGCACCGAAAAGGCGCCCCAATGCGAGCTGTGCGGCAAGCCGCTTCTATGGTCCATGGGCCGAATCTTCCATGCCGGCTCGGCAATCGCAACCGTCGGGGCGCGCCATGCGCCGCTGTAATCGCGCTCGGAATAAGCTAAGTTGCCGGGAATCTGCAAAAAAGGCCGAAACCCGATGCCCGACTCGATAATGCCCGCTGCCCGCGTGGCGCAACAGACCGAGCACTTTGACGTGCTGATCGTCGGGGCCGGCATTTCCGGCGTCGGCGCCGCCTACCATTTGACAAAACAGTGCCCCGGCACGAGCTTTGTCGCGCTCGAAGCGCAGGATACCTTCGGCGGCACCTGGATCACGCATCGCTATCCCGGGATACGCTCCGATAGCGACCTCTACACCTTCGGCTATCGCTTCAAGCCGTGGACCGGCGCGCCGATCGCATCCGCCGCCGAGATCTTGCGCTATATGGGCGAGGTCATCGATGATAACGGGCTCGCGCCGCATATCCGCTACCGGCACACGCTCTCTTCGGCGTCATGGTCGAGCCGCGACAATCGCTGGACGCTCGAAGGCGCTCGCACCGACACCGGCGAGCCCGTCCGCTTCACGGCAAAGTTCTTGTGGATGTGCCAGGGCTATTACCGCCATTCCGAGGGCTATACACCCGAATGGCCCGGCATGCCCGAGTTCAAGGGTCGCATCGTGCATCCGCAGAACTGGCCCGAGGATCTCGATTACGCCGGCAAGAATGTAGTCGTCATCGGCTCGGGCGCGACCGCGGCGACCTTGATCCCGGCGATCGCCGCCGATTGCGCGCACGTTACCATGCTGCAGCGCTCACCGACCTGGTACCGCACCGGCCGCAACGCGATCGAGCTCGCCGACGAATTGCGCGAGTTGCAGGTCGACGAGACCTGGATCCACGAGATCGTGCGCCGCAAGATCTTGCACGATCAAGCCGTGTTTACGCAGCGCTCGTTCACCGAACCAGACAAGGTGAAGCGCGAGCTGCTGGCCGGCGTACGCGGTTATCTCGGTTCCGATTACGAGATCGACCCGCATTTCACGCCGAGCTATCGGCCATGGCGGCAACGCATCGCCTTCATCCCCGACGGCGATCTGTTGCAGGCGATCCGCTCCGGAAAGGCCTCGGTCGTCACTGACGAGATCGAGCGCATCACCGCGGCCGGCATCCTGTTGAAATCCGGTAAGCTGCTCGACGCCGACATCATCGTCACCGCGACCGGGTTTCATCTCAACGTGCTGGGCGATATCGAATTCGCGATCGACGGCAAGCCGCTCGTCTTTGCCGATACAGTGACCTATCGCGGCATGATGTTCACCGGCATCCCGAACATGGCCTGGGTATTCGGCTATTTTCGCGCGAGCTGGACGTTGCGGGCCGATCTCGTCGCCGATTTTGTGTGCCGCCTGCTCAATCATATGAAGGCGATCGGCGCGCGCAAGGTGACGCCGGTCTTGCGGCCCGAGGACAAGGACATGCCGATCCTGCCCTGGATCGATCCGGAGAACTTCAACCCCGGCTATTTGATGCGCGGGATGCACCTCCTGCCCAAGCGCGGCGACAAGCCGGAATGGCAGCACACCCAGGATTACTGGACCGAGAAAGACGAATTCGCCGCGATCGATCTCGACGATCGCGCCTTCTATTACGAGTGATCGCGGGCGAAAGGGCGCTGCCCGGCACTGGCGGGCATGCTGATATCTCCCGACAGCCGGCGGGCAAAGCACGGGCGAGGGGGGAGCATGATCGGCCAGAGATCGTCGAGCAGGCGTGTATGTCGTCGCCTCGCAGCTATCGCGGCGGTGCTCTCGATGCTGCTTCTCGCAGCGCCGCCCGTCTTCACCCAACCGGCCGTTGCACAGACCGCGTCTAGCGGCAATCCCATCACGATC
>VAZF01000452.1 GCA_005888425.1 Alphaproteobacteria bacterium | reverse complement strand
GGCCGGCTGGGCTGGAGTTGGTCGAGGCGCGTTTTGTCGTCGACGATCTGGTCAAGCTGATCGAGGCGCGGGCGCCGATCGCGCCGGTTTGAGCCGGGAGTGACGCCCTTGTGACCGCCCCGGCGGCGCTCTATACCGGCGCGCATCCTGTCGATCAGGAGGGGCTGCCATGCCCGACTCGCCGACCACCGGACCGCGCCCGATCCGCCGCGCGCTGATCTCGGTCAGCGATAAGAGTGGCATCGTGCCGTTCGCGCGCGCGCTCGTGGAGCGCGGCGTCGCGCTGGTTTCGACCGGCAATTCGGCCCGCACGCTGGCCGAGGCGGGATTGCCGGTGACCGAGGTCGCGGCGGTCACCGGCTCCCCCGAGATGCTCGACGGGCGGGTCAAGACCTTGCACCCGGCGATCCATGGCGGACTTCTGGCGCGGCGCGACCGCCCCGATCATCTCGCGACCCTGGCCGAGCACGGCATCGGCGAGATCGATCTCCTCGTCTCGAACCTCTACCCGTTCGCGCAGACCGTCGCGTCGGGCGCGGGGCGCGAGGACTGCGTCGAGAACATCGATATCGGCGGCCCGGCCTTGATCCGCGCCGCCGCGAAGAACCATGAATTCGTCACGGTCATCACCGACCCCGCCGATTACGACTTAGTGCTCGCGGAGATGGATGCGAATGCCGGCGCGACCACCCTCGACCTGCGCCGGCGTCTCGCGCGCAAGGCCTATGCGCTGACCGCGTCCTACGACGCCGCGATCGCGCTGTGGTTCGCGAAGGACGAGGGCGTCGCCTTTCCCGAGACATTGGTCGGCGCCGCGCGCCTCGTCGAAGAAACCCGCTACGGCGAGAACCCGCACCAGAGAGCCGCGCTCTACCGCAATGACGAACAACGTCCCGGTGTCGCGACAGCGCGGCAGGCGCAGGGCAAGGAACTCTCCTACAACAATTACGCCGATACCGACGCGGCCTTCGAGCTCGTCGCCGAATTCGCCGAGCCGGCGGTCGCGATCATCAAGCACGCCAACCCGTGCGGCGTCGCGCTCGGCAGGGGTTTGCAGGATGCATGGGACCGCGCGCTCGCCTGCGATCCGGTCAGCGCGTTTGGCGGGATCGTCGCGGTCAACCGTAAGCTCGACGCCGCGACCGCCGCGGCGATCGCCGAGATCTTTGTCGAAGTCGTCATCGCGCCCGACGCCGATCCCGCCGCCGCCGAGGCGTTGGCGCGCCGGCGTGACCTCCGGCTGCTGCTGACCGGCGGCCTGCCCGACCCGAAAGCCGAGGGCTGGATGGTGCATTCGCTGTCCGGCGGTCTTTTGGTGCAACAGCGCGACCGCGTTACCGCGACCCGCGGCATGCTCAAGGTGGTGACAAAACGCGCGCCGAGCGACAGCGAGATCGTGGATCTGTTGTTCGCCGACACGGTCGCAAAGCATGTCAAATCGAACGCGATCGTTTTCGTGAAAAACGGCGCGACGGTCGGCATCGGCGCCGGTCAGCCGAGCCGCGTCGATAGCGTCAAGATCGCCGCCGCAAAAGCCGTCGAGATGGGCCGCGCCGCCGGATTATCCGAGCCGCCGACGCGCGGCTCGGTTGTCGCCTCGGACGCGTTCTACCCGTTCGCCGACGGGCTCGAAGCGGCGATCGACGCCGGCGCCACCGCAGCGATCCAGCCCGGCGGCTCGCGCCGCGACGCCGAAGTGATCGCCGCCGCCGATGCCGCCGGCATCGCGATGGTGTTCACCGGCACCCGCCACTTCCGGCACTGAAGTTTCATTCCGCTGCGGCGGGCGCGGGAGCGCGGACCACGCGCGCCTCGCGGATCGGCAGGTTGGTGAGCGCGGCCATGGTCGCGAGCAATGCGTCGGCGTACCACATCCAGCCGTAATCGCCGAAATTCGCGACCGCGAGACCGCCGAGCCAGGCGCCGTAAAATCCGCCGAGTTGGTGCGACAAGAGGGTCAGCCCGAACAAGGTCGCGAGATACCGCACACCAAACAATTTTCCGACGAGGCCGGCAGTCGGTGGGACGGTCGACAGCCATGTCACGCCGAGAACGCCGGCGAACACATAGAAGGTCAGCGCGGTTTTCGGCGCCATCAGATAGAGCAGCACGGCAACGGCGCGCGACAGGTACAGCCAGAACAAGAGATGCTTCATGCGGACGCGGTTGCCGAGCCAGCCGGCGCCGAGACTGCCCGCGATATTGGCGAGGCCGATGATCGCCAGCGCGTTCGCCGAGATCGACGCCGGTAAGCCGCATAGCCGAACCTCGCCCGGCAGATGCGTCACGAGAAACGCGACGTGAAAGCCGCAGGTGAAGAAGCCGAGATGCAACAGCCAATAGCTCGGCTCCGCCGCGGCGATGCGCAATTGCGCCCATAAGGTCGTCATCGGCACGGCGGCGGCGCCGGTCGCGATATGGATGGCCTCGCGGCGGCGCATCGGCCACGCCAATGGCACGATCAAAAGGCTCGTAGCCGCGAGGGCAAACATCGCCGTCACCCAGCCAAAGCTGGAGATGACCACCTGCACGATCGGCGCAAAGACGAACTGCCCGAGCGAGCCGCCGGCGTTGACAAAACCAGCGGCAAAGGAACGCCGCTCCGGCGGCAGGCGCTGCATCATCGAGCCGATCAGGATCGAGAAGCTCGCCGCCCCCGCGCCGGTCGCGCTGAGGATTCCGAGCGCGGCGATCAACTCGCCCTCCGTGTGCACAAACGGGATTGCCGCGGTGCCGAGGGCGAGCAGCACGGCGCCGAGCACGATCACGCGTCCCGGGCCAAACCGGTCGGCGACCGCGCCGAAAAAGGGTTGCGTCGCGCCCCACACGAACTGACCGATCGCGACGGCGAGGCTGATCCCGACGATGCCGAGCCCCGTGGCTTCGTCGAGCGGCGCAACAAAAAGGCCGATCGTCTGTCGTCCGCCGGTGGTGACCAAGAGGATCGCGGCGGCGGCGAGCGGCAATCCCCAGCGAAGCGGCAGGCGCATTTGTTCAGGGCCCCGTTATACGCGCATATGCGCCTATATAGGCCCCCGCGTGGTGCGGTGCAATAAGCCCCTCTCCCGCAATGCCGGAGAGAGGCTATTCGTCAGCACCGCTCATCGAGCATACGCGGATCGTCGATCGCGAAGCCGAGGTGTTTGGCGCCCTTGGCGCCGTCGAGGCGCCCGGCCCCCAGAACTATCCGGCGCGCTGGCGGCGGCGTACCATACGCCGGCAGATACAACCTGCGATTTGGCGCCTGGATAGAGCCGTCAACGGCTGCGGGCGCGCGGAGGGAGGCATCGATGCCGGATACTCGAATCGGCGCCGCGCTGTTGGAGGCCGCGCGGACGTTGCGACCGCGTATCATCGCCGACCGCGACCGTATCGAGGCGGCTCGGCGGATACCGGAAGACCTTGCCCAGGAACTGGCGCGGGCCGGCTTTTTCCGCCTGCTTTTGCCCGAAGCCTATGGCGGGCTCGATCTCACGCCGATGGCGGCGATGGAGGTGTTTGAGGAGTTGGCCGGCGCAGACGCTTCGGTCGCATGGTGCGTGTGGAACGGCAACACCCATTGGACCGCCGCCCAACTTTCGCCCGAAGCGGCGCGAACCATCCACGCCAATCCGGCTGTGATCACCGCAAACAGCACGCGCGCTTCGGGTCAGGCTCACATCGTGCCGGACGGGTTTCGCGTAAGCGGCCGGTGGTCGCTGGTCAGCGGTTGCGAGCTCGGGACCTGGATGGTGCTCCTGTGCGTCATCCATGAGAACGGGAAGCCGCGGCTGACGCCGGCCGGCGCA
>VAZF01000451.1 GCA_005888425.1 Alphaproteobacteria bacterium | reverse complement strand
AACCGGCTCGCCGCGATCGTCATTCCGCCGATCATGGGGGTGATCGCCGATTGGTGGGGCGCGACGGAGAGCTTTGTTGTGCTCGGCGTCTTTCTGCTGCTCGCCTGTGTGCCGATCCTGCGCATCACCCGCCGCGCCGCCGCAAGCGCCACGGCCGCCGAAGAGGCGCCCGAGCCCACATAATCGGGTATACTTTCCGCGAGCTTTGAGGGCTTGCCAGAATGCCGGACGGACCCCGCTACGACGGCGATTTCTACGCCTGGACCCAGTACCAGGCCGAGGTGCTGCGCAGCTTGCGCACCCGCGACAACCGCTTCGACCGCGAGCACGTCGCGGAGGAGATCGAGGATTTGGGCAAGAGCGAACGTGATGTGGTACGCAGTCAGGTGCGCCGTATTCTCGAACATTTCCTGAAATTGGCGTACTCGGAAGCGGTCGATCGGCGCTACAGCTGGATGGGCTCGATCGTCGATGCTCGCGCTGTGCTTGAGGACAAAATCACGCCGACGCTACGACGGGACATCGATGAAACGCTGCCCAGGCTTTATGAACGCGCCCGCAAGGCGGTCGAGCTGAATTTCAAGGAATATCGAGAGACCGCGTCGTTACCGACGATTTGCCCCTATACGCTCGACCAGATCTTGGAGGATGACTGGTATCCCGAGTTGCCGGGAAACAAGGAATGACCCGCGATTTTGTTGGCTACGGGGCTGAGCCGCCGCATCCGCGCTGGCCGGGCGGCGCGCGCATCGCGGTGAATTTTGTCATCAATTTCGAGGAAGGCTCGGAGCTGTCCCACCCGGCCGGCGACGGCATCTCGGAAACCGGGCTCATCGAGAGCGCCAGCACGGATGCGGGCAACCGCCGCGACCTCGCCGCCGAGAGCATGTTCGAATACGGCGCCCGGGTCGGCTGGTGGCGCCTCCATCGTATCTTCACCCGGTTCGGAGTGCCGGTGACCCTGTTCGCCTGTGCCCGCGCGCTGGAGGCGAACCCGCCGGCGGCCGCCGCGATCGCCGCAACCGATTGGGACATCTGCGGCCACGGCTATCGCTGGATCAAGCATTACGAACTCGGCGAGGCCGAGGAGCGCGACCAGATCGCCCGGGCCGTCGCGCTGATCCGCGAGACGACCGGCAAACCGACCCTCGGCTGGTACTGCCGCTATGCGCCCTCCGAAAACACCCGCCGCCTGATCGCCGAGAATGGCGGGTTTCTCTATGACAGCGACGCCTACAACGACGAACTACCCTATTGGGCGAGGGTTGCCGAGAAGCCGCACCTCGTCATTCCCTATTCGCTCGCGACGAACGACGTGAAATTCGGCCGCGGCGTATTCGGGCCGGGCGAGGATTTCTTCGCCTATCTCCGCGATAGCTTCGACCTCTTATACGAGGAGGGCGCCGAGCACCCCAGGATGATGTCGATTGGGTTGCACATGCGCATTTGCGGTCATCCCGGCCGCGCCAAGGCGCTGATCCGCTTTATCGAGCATCTCCGCGCGCACGACCGCGTCTGGATCTGCCGGCGGGAGGACATCGCGCGGCACTGGATGGCGCAGTTCCCCCCGGGTTGAGCGCTGCCGCCGGATGGCGGCGCACGACAAAGCTCGCCATCTCGAAACCGCGCCCCGCCATGAACTCGGCCAAAGCCTGACGCCTCACCGACATCGTGCCGTCCGATGCGTGAATGACCTCGCCGTTGCCGGCATAGATCAGCACATGGCCCCCGGGGTACAGGAGATCGCCGCGCCGCAGCTCCGCTGCGCTGTTGATCGTCACCCGCTCCCCGAGCGTGTCGCGCTGCATGTCGGTGTCGCGCGGTACAATGATGCCGAGATCACGGAACGCGTTCTGCACCAGCCCAGAGCAGTCGAGCCCGAAAAAGTTCGTGCCGCCCCACAAATACGGGCAGCCGAGATAGCGTTCGGCAGCAGCGACGAGATTGGGGGAGCGAGGCGGCTCCTCGGACAGGCAGCCGAACGGCACGAATTCCCCGGTGTCGAGCCGCGCATACTCGCTGCCACGGGTCACGATCCCGCGCTCGGCGACGACGACTGCGCTGTGCCGCGGCAAAAAATCGGCCGGCGGCGATTTCATATCGGGCTCGGCGTAAACATAGGTGCCCATCGTCGCGACAACATGCGTCGGTTCTGCCGGCTTGCCGATCGCCCCTTGGCTTTCGTCGATATAGCCGACATAGCCGTCTTCGAGCGACTGGCACCAGGCCCAGCCGCCGGCTTTCTCGAAGACAAGAACCGGCTCGCCATAATGGTAATAGGTGTCGAGCGGCGCCTCGGCAGCCGGCGCGCGACGGACCGGGATGCGTCCGGCGATAACCCGCGCCGGCCGGCCCTCGACAAAGCGCCGCGCGGCCACGCGCCCGCGCAACCGCGCATCGGCCAGATCCTCGCGATAGGCATTGAGCCGCGGGTCGAGCGCCATTAGGGCATGTTGGTCGGCGGCGGCGGTATCAGCTCGAGGACTCTCCCGGCAATCAGCTCGTACCCCGGCGCTGTGAAATGGATCCCGTCATCGGCGCGCATCCGCTGGGTGACCCCGTCGCGGTCCTTGCCAAAGGCGGCGTAATGACCGTCGCGATCCGCGACCGCATTCCACAATGGCATGAATTGCGCCCCGAATTTTGCCGCCTCGGCCGCGTAGATGTCGTTGATATAGCTCATATCGGTCGAATAGGTGTCGCTGCGGGCAATCGGGTTGCCGCACCAGATGACCTTGAGACCAGCATCGGTCATCGCTTTCAGCAGCTGGTCGATGCGGGCGGCATAGGCCGCGCGCCATTCCTCGGTGCGGAACCGCAATGTGGTCCCCGATTCATCCTTGAAATCGAGGCGGTCATTGGCGCCGAACATCGCGACCGCGACATCGGCTTTCTCATGCGTAACAAAATTCTGGATCGCTCCGAACCACTCGCTTTCGGCATGAACCAGCGCGGCGCCGGCATGCGTGCGGTTGAGGACGCGGAAGCGCTGGTCCTCGATCAGGATTCGCTGTAAGCCGCGGGCAAGACCGGCCCCTTGGCTGTCACCAAACACCACGATCGTCGTGCGATTCGCGATTTCTTCGGCCGACGAAATATCGGCCAGGGCGCCGATGCAGCACAACAGGAGGGCGACACGCCCGACCAGCCGCACAGCGCCGCAGAACCAACCGGACCCCCGCACCGCACTGCGCCCCACAATCCACCCCTCTCTCAAGATTTTTAGCCGTTCTCGATGCCGATGCAAATTCAATCGGCGGCGCATTCCGAGCCTCGGAAGGGGCGGTGCATGGTATCCCGTCGATCCTCCCCTTGCCCTGGCTCGCGCCCAACGGTAGAAGCGAATCGGAAGATTTCGCCGGATGTGTAAAGAATTCGCTTTGCCTAAAATTATCGCTTCTTTCCTGCGGCTCGCGGCCCTCTGAACCCCAATGCTGTTCCCGACCCTCGGGTTCTTGCTGTTCTTTC
>VAZF01000422.1:2954-6537 GCA_005888425.1 Alphaproteobacteria bacterium | reverse complement strand
GCTTCGAGGCGGTGGGCGTAGTCGTCGCGCGTCACGAAGCCGAGCAGCTCGAGGTAGTCGCGCGGGAACATGATGCAGTAATTGGCGGTGCCTTGCCCCAAATGGCGGCCGCGCGGGGTCAAGGTGAAGCCGAGCCGGGTCCAGCCCATGCGGGCGCGTTCGAGATCGCGCACGCCGATGATGACATGGTCGATCCCGGCGATCCCGTTGCGCATCACGTCCTCAGTTGAGTTGCCGGCGGATTAACCACAAGAAAACAAAGGGCACAGAAGACACTTTAACGCAAAGGACGCCAAGGACACGAGAGGACGCGAAGGCGCTCCGATCCCATCGCGACCATTGCGTGTCCTTTGCGTCCTCTGCGTTAAATTTTTTCTCGGTCTTTTCGGTGTCTCTGTGGTGGATTCGTGGCGGGTTGCGTTGCGCTCCACCCGCCCTACGAATTATGCGGAGACGGGCAGGATCGCGTTCTCGTAGATGCCGGCGCCCATCTCGCCTTCTGGGAAGATGTCGTGCGCCGCGATCCAGGCGAAGGATTCCTCGTACACCTCTTTTGTGTAGGGCTCGAAGACGAGCCGCTCGCCCGGGCCCCAGCGCCGCGTGTCGATCTGGTCACGGAAGCGGGGCGGGAATTCCTCGCGGTAATAATGGGTATAGAGGTCCGGCCGCAGATCGATGTCGCGCTGCGCCCGGCGGAGCGCGCGGAAATATTTGCGCACATCCTCCGGGTCGGCATCGCCGGTGACGAGCGAGGCCATCATAAACGTCGAGTCGATGATCTTGCGGAAACCGAGCTGTTCCATGAAGTAGTAGGGCCCGCTGAACAGGGAGGCGGCCGGCACCTGGCGGTCGATCAGCAATTCCATGCGGCGGAACAGGAGCCCGTCGGCAAAGGACAGCTTTATGTCTTCCGGCTTCAGATACTGCTCCAAGGCCTGGATCGTCGCGTAATGGCTGCCCGACTGGTACCCGACCGAGATCGGTACGCCGGCGAGATCGGCGGGGTGCTTGATGTCGGAGTCCGGCGGCACAAAGACCGCGGCGGGGGCCACCGAATAGGCGTGGGGGTAGAGCTTGCCGTGGCCGACCGAGGCGGCGACATTGACGGTCCAGTGACAGGCGCAGCTGATGTCGCTGTCGCGGCCGCGCTCAAAGGTCCGATAGGCGCCGACCTTGTCGCCGAGATCGTGGATCCGGCCGGTCGGGGTCGACGAGAGCTGGTCGCGGAACTCGCAATCGAGCCCTTCGTGCTGGAAATAGCCCTTGTCGCGCGCCACCCATTCATGGAGGCGCATATGCGGCGCAATGACGAACTTGCCCATGCAGTTCCTCCGAAAGACTCGCTGCGGGTTATAACAAAGAACTAGCCTCCGCATGTTGAGGAAACATGTTTCCCGTAATCGCGGCCAGGACAGTTTGCATTAGCTACGTTCGGCCTCGTTCCAAGGCTGTACGGATTCTGATTAGTTCAGTGCGCATTTCGATGAAGAGAGCGAGCATGCCGCAAACCATCAATGCAGCAGCAAACCCTATGATCGCTCCTAAAAGAGCTCCGGCTGAAGAATTTTGAGAAATTCCAGCGCCTACGACTAACCCAATGGCGATCAGAAGTATGGCGAGAAGGCCGTTTAAGAACCTGACCGCACCCGCCAACAACCTGTTCATGATGGCCCCTTTTTGCCGCTCAAAAACTCACGGCAGCCGTAGCCGTGGCCCATAGTAGAGGCTCGGCTCCGCACACTTAGTTTACGACAGCGATCAGCTCGATCTCGACCATCGCCTCGGGCTGCGCGAGGCCGCTGATCTGGATGGTCGTGCTGGTCGGGCTGGCGACGCCGAAATAGCGCATCCGCACATCGCTGCACTTGGCGAACTCGGCATAGTTCGTGACAAACGTGTTGGTCTTCACCACATCGGCCCAGCTCGCGCCCGCCGCCTTGAGGCACGCGTCGAGGTTCTTGAAGGTCTGCTCCATCTGCGCCCGCATGTCGCCCGGGCCGACGATGTTGCCCTCGGCGTCGCGCGACAATTGCCCGGCGACATAAATCGTCTTCCCGGGCCCGGTGACGGTCACGACGTGCGAATAGGCGGGCTTTCCCTGCTGCATCCGGACATTCATGCCGGCGGGCTGAACGCGGTCGATCTTGACGGGCATCGGATCCTCCCCGGGGTGGGTTTTGCCAGTGCGAAATGCCGGGGTCATGCCGTAGCATCGCCGCGCGGGAATGTGAAGCCGGGAGGGGAGCGATGAAGACGGCCGCGGTCGCGGAGCATTACGGCAGCGCCGGTATCGCCGAGCGCGTCTTGGCCGCGTTGCGCGAGGCGAAGGGGCCGGATGCGCCGGTGACCCCCGACGCGCTCGCGCCATTCGACCATTTTCACGGGCGCGGCGTCGTCGCGACACAGGAGATCGCGGCTCAGCTCGCATTGCAGCCGGGCGAGCGCGTCCTCGACATCGGCTCGGGAATTGGCGGTCCGGCGCGCTGGTTCGCCGCGACATACGGCGTCCATGTCACCGGCGTCGATCTGACGCCGGAATTCTGCGCCGCCGCCGAGACGCTGAACGCCGCGACCGGTCTTGGCGACCGGGTCACGATCCGCAACGGCAGCGCGCTCGCCTTGCCGGTGCCGGACGGCGCGTTCGATGCGGCCTATTCGCAGAACGTCATCATGAATATCGCCGACAAGAAGCAATTCTATCGCGAGGCGTTCCGCGCGCTGCGGCCGGGCGGCCGGCTGGCATTGTCGAATCTGTGCGCCGGCCCCGCGGGCGAGCCCTATTTCCCGGCGCCGTGGGCGACGACGCGCGAGACGAGCTTTCTCGCGAGCCCGGACGAGATGCGCGCCGACCTCATCGCCGCCGGGTTCGAGATCGCCGAGTTCCGCGACATCACGGAAGCGATGCGCGAGGTGCAGCGCCGCACCCGCGAGCGCCTCGACAAGGGCGACATGCCGAAGGTCGCGGTCGACATCATCATGGGCGAGCGCGCCCGCGAAATGCAGCGCAACTCGATCCGCACGATCGAGGACGGGCGCGGCATCGCGATCGAGGCGCTGGTCCGTAAACCGGGCTAGCGAACTCGGGCGGGCGGGCGGCGCAACGCCCAGAAGGCGACGACGCCGGCGGCGTAGGATACGATCGAGGCGATAAAGGCGACGCGATAGCTGCCCGAGAGATCGTAGATCCACCCGGCGCCCCACGATCCGACCGCCGATCCGACGCCGCTGCCGATCGTGATGACGCCGAGGATCGTGCCGAGCTGGCGCCCCGGAAACAGATCGGCGGTCTTCGCGGTGATCGCCGGGCCGCGTGCCCCCCAAGTCAGCCCGAAAAAACAGGCGTGCAGCCATAAGAGCAGATGCTGGTCGGGGTTGGTGATCATCAGTGCGAATACGACGCCGATAATCGAAAACCCGTAAGCGAGGATCGCCGACCATTCGCGGCCGATGTAATCGGACAATGTGCCGGTCACGACGATTCCCGGCACCGCGAGAAACGCGCCCATGCCGAGCACCTCGGCGGCATAGAGCTTGTCGAAGCCGATATCGACCGCGAAGGCGAGCTGGTGCAACGACACAAAAA
>VAZF01000422.1:0-2911 GCA_005888425.1 Alphaproteobacteria bacterium | reverse complement strand
GTTCTGCAATTGCGCCGGCGGCGCTTCGGCGCGGCGGAACAGCGCCGCCAGCGGCAATACCAGCACCCCCATCAGCCCGGCCTGCACCAGATAGGTGCTGCGCCAGCCGATCAGCGAGATCAGCAATTGCACGAGCGGCGCCGAGATGCCGCGGGCGATGCCGTTTGCCGATTGGACGATCGAGATCGCCATGCCGCGGTTGCGGATGAAATAGCGCGACAGCATCGGCACGAACACGACGAGCCCCAAGCAATTGGCGCCGATCGTCATGACGACGCCGTAGAGGACGACGATCTCCCACAAGGCGGTGACGAAGGCGCTGGCGAGGAGACCCACGACGAGCAACCCGCCACCCAGAAACAGCAAGCGGCGCGACCCCAGCCGATCGACGAGATAGCCGACCAGTGGCGAGCTGGCGCCGCCGACCAGTTGCGACACCGAATAGGCGATCGAGGTCTCGGCGCGGCTCCAGCCGAAATCGGCGATAAAGGCGACGAGATAGACCGGGTAGGAATGCATCAGCGCGGCGCTCAAGGTGAACGCGCCAAACGCGCCGCCGAGCACGACCCAGGCGGGCCGGATTCGGCCCCTTTGGACCGTGTCCCTGATCGTCATTCCGGAGCGCCGCGCAGCGGCGAGTCCGGAATCCATGAACACTTATTCCTCCCAGCGGTCTCGACGGACGAGCCAGACATTTCCCCGTCCGTGTTCATGGCTTCCGGGCCCGGCCTTCGGCCGTCCCGGAATGACGAGCGGCGCCGGCGGGCAAAATCATATCCACGTGCCGCAGGCCGTAATCGTCGTAGGGCGCCGATGTCACCGCGAAGCCGAGGCTCTCGTAGAACGGCGTCAGATAGGTCTGGCCGGTCAGCATCACGGCATGATCGGCATAGTCGTGCCGGCAGCGGGCGAGCGCTTCCTGCATCAGCGTCCGGGCGAAACCCTGCCCACGGATCGCCTCGGCGACCGCGACGCGGCCGATCTTGATGCGCCTCTCGTCGGAGAACGGGATCAGCCGCAGACAGCCGGCGAGCGCGTCATCGACGCGAAGCACCAGATGCTGCGCGCCCTGGTCGAGGCCGTCGAGATCGGGATAGGCGCAATTTTGCTCGACGACAAAGATCGCCTGCCTAAAGCGCAACAGCTCGTACAGCAACGCCGGGCTCAGCTCGTCGAACCGGCACCAGGTCAGGCTCGCCCGGCCGCCGCCTCTCACGCGCGCCTCGTCAGTCGATCTATTCTCATGGCCGATCTATAGTTGCCGCCCCGGATCAGGCTTGATCCTGACGCGAGGAGGGCCCCGATGGAACCGCGCGATTACGGCCCGTTCCCCTATACCCCGATCAACGACCGGCCAAAGCTCAATTGGCCCAACGGCGCCCGGCTCGCCGTCTGGATCATCCCCAACATCGAATTTTTCCCGCTGACCCGCGGCATCCCGGGAAGCCCCTATACGAGCCAGGCGCCGGTTCCCTCGGTGCGCGCCTGGGCGCAGCGCGATTACGGCAACCGCGTCGGCATCTGGCGGATCATGGATGTGCTGCAGAAATACGGGGTCCGCGCCAGCCCGACCCTGAACAGCGACATCTGCGATCACCACCCGCAAATCGTCAAAGCCGCGGTCGAACTGGGCTGGGAGATCCTCGGCCACAACGAGACCAATTCCCTGTGGCTCAATCAGATGGAGCCGGAGGAGGAGCGGCAATCGATTGCCCGCACGCTGTCCAAGATCGCGGCATTGTCCGGCAAGAAGCCGCGCGGCTGGCTCGGCGCGGGCCTGGCCGAAACATGGCACACCCTCGACTACCTGGCCGAGGAGGGTGTGCAGTATGTCGCGGATTGGGTCAGCGATGATCAGCCTTTTTTTATGGATATCGGCGGCGGCAAGCGGCTCGTCTCGATCCCCTATTCCTACGAGATCAACGATTCGCCGTTTCTCTACACGCGCAACGGCACGATCGATCAGTTTGTCGTGGCGATCAAACGCCAGTTCGACACGCTCTACGCCGAGGGCGCGCAGTCCGGCCGCGTCATGGCGATCTGCCTGCATCCCTATCTGATCGGCGTGCCGCATCGCATCGCCGGCCTCGACGAAGCCATCGGCTACATCGCCGCGCATGACGGCGTGTGGTTCGCGACCGGCTCGGAGATCGTGAACGCCTGGCTCAATTCCGGCGCCACGTTTTGAGTCAATGGCCGAGATGATCGAGCTGAACGGGCGGAAATATCGGCTGCCGAGCCGCCCGGTGGTCGTCATCTGCGCCGACGGCTTCGACCCCGCCTATCTCGATGCCGGGCTCGCGGCCGGCGTGTTGCCGACGATGGCGGCGTGGCGCCAGCATGGGTTCTGCACGATCGCCGATGCGGCGATGCCGACCTTTACCAATCCAAACAACATGTCGATCGTCACCGGCGCCGCACCGTCGGTGCACGGCATATCGGGCAATTTCGCGCTCGACCGCGAGACCGGCCGCGAAGTCATGATGAGCGACCCCGCGATGCTGCGCAGCGACACGATCCTTGCGCGGATCTCGCAAGCGGGCGTGCCGGTCGCCGCGATCACCGCCAAGGATAAATTGCGCACGATGCTTGGCCGTGGCCTCCGGATCGGCGAGGGCGCCATCTGCTTCTCGTCGGAGCAGGCCGATTGCTGTGCCGAAGAGGAGCACGGCATCGCCGATGTCGAGACGATGGTCGGGCGCGCGAAGCCCGATATGTATTCGGCCGATCTGTCGCTGTTCGTGCTCGATGCCGGTATCCGCCTCGTCGAAGAGGGCCGCGCCCAGCTCCTCTATCTCTCGCTGTCCGATTACGTTCAGCACGGTCACGCGCCCGACGAGCCTGAGGCGCTCGCCTTTCACCGGGCGCTCGACGAGCGCTTGGCGCGCCTTGCCGAACTCGGCTGCGTCGT
>VAZF01000421.1 GCA_005888425.1 Alphaproteobacteria bacterium | reverse complement strand
CGGCCGAATACCTCGCGAGATCCGAGTCCCGCCGGCTCCGCAATTTCGATATCTTCGACGCCGCCTTGAACGGGGTCGTGCCATGACGCGCAGCGGGGCCGAACGAGCCGTCATCGTCATCTGCGACAGTCTGCGGGCCGATCTGATCACGCCCGAGACAGCGCCGTTCCTGTCGGAGCTGAGCGAGCGCGCCGCCGCTTTTGCCGCCCATTGCAGCGTCTTCCCGTCGACGACGCGCGCCAGCGCTGCCTCGATCGCGACCGGCTGCCGGCCGGCGCGGCACGGCCTCCTCGGGAACACGGTGGCGCTCGAC
>VAZF01000420.1 GCA_005888425.1 Alphaproteobacteria bacterium | reverse complement strand
TCGTCCAATTGCACGAGCGGCGCCACGGCGGCATGGCGGAACGTGCCGTAGGCGGCCCCGGTCAGCCGCGACAATTCCTCGCCCGCGAATGTCTCGCCGGCAAAGAGCGCCACGATCTCCGCCGCCAGCTCGGCATAGGGCCGACCGGCAAGGCCGGCCAGCTGCGCTCCGCTCAATTTCGGCAGGGTTTCCGGCACAAACAGCCCCCCATCATCCGCGAGGCCGGCGAGCAGGACCTCCTCGAAGGTGTGGGTGGCCGGCGCGGGCCCGGCATCGCGGGTACTGAGATAGCGCACCCTTTGAAGGTATAGCCCGGGCTGGCCCGTCGCAACCGGCTCGGGCGCGCGGCTGATCAGCCATCCGAGCCG
>VAZF01000419.1 GCA_005888425.1 Alphaproteobacteria bacterium | reverse complement strand
GTTGCAGTAACCGCTGTAGTTCCGGTCGGAGCCGCAGGCGTAATTCTCGTAGAATTGCTGATCGGGGTCGTCGACGCCGCTGCCGGTGTTGTTGAGGCCGACCATGTAATCCTTGCGGGTCACCTTTGAGTGCCAATTAGCCGTCTCGACCGTGTCGAGGACGCCATTGATGTGAATTTCCTTGAGCTGATCGATCAGGATTACCGCCGGATCGCGGTAGGTCGGGACATTGCGGGTCGAGACTTTGATCTCGAGCGCCTTGTCGGGCCCGTAGCCGAGCTTTTCCATAATGGAGCGCGCCTCGGCCCGGTTTTTCCCGATGTCCGGACCGTAACCGGGGATGGTCTGCAGCATTTCGGGCGGCATGCCCCACTGGCCTTCGGGCGGCGGCAGCATCGCACCGCCGATCTTGCCTTCGCCGCCGCTGATAATGTCGATAAAGGCTTTGCGGTCGAGCGCCAGGGCCATCGCGCGGCGGATTTCGGGATTATCGAACGGAGGCGCGTCGCGGTTGACCAGCAAATTGGTCGTGCCGTTTGTCGTCCGCAATTCACAGATCGCCTGCGGCGCCTGGCTCCTGATGTCCTTCAACAGCGGCACCGAGATGCTGAACGGCCAGGTCACATCGAATTGCCCGGCGACAAAGCCGAGGATCGCGGTCGAGCGGTTCGGGACGATCGTATACTCGATGCCGTCGAGATAGGGCCGGCCCGGCTTCCAGTAATCCGGGTTGCGCGCGACCTTGATGTGCTCGTTCGGCTTGAACTCGACAAACTTGAACGGCCCCGTGCCGATCGGGTGCTGCCGCATCTGCGCCGGCGTCACGTGGCAGGGGTAGACCGGCGAATAGCCGGAAGCTAAGAGCGCGACAAACGCCGGCTGCGGCCGCTTCAGATGAAAAGTGGCCTCGTTATCGCCGCTGGCCGTGACGTGGTCGAGGTTGCGGTACCAGCTCTTGCGCGGGTTGCCGCGGAGCTTCTGCTCGCTCTTGCCGAGCACCAAATCCCAGGTGCACTGCACGTCCTTGGCGGTGAAGGGCTTGCCGTCATGCCATTTGACACCCGAGCGCAATTTGAAGGTGAGCTCGGTGCCGTCCTCGCTCCATGACCAGCTCTCGGCGAGGTCGGGCACGACCGTCTGCACGCTGTTCTGCGGCACATCCTGCTTGTAGAGGACGAGGTTGTTCATGACGCCCATGATCGGCAGGACCGTCGAATAGGTCGCTTCCTCGTGGATCGACATGCTCGCCGGGCTGTCCCAGTGCTGGATCCTGAGTATCCCGCCGGATTTCTGCGCCAGCGCGATATTGCCGCTCGAAAGCGCCAGCAGCAGGGCCCCCGCCGCCGCACAACTCGACAGCATTCTCCCAATCATCGCGTCTCCTCCTTCCGCGCGCCGATTATTTATCGAGCCACACATCTTCCATGCGATTGCCGTTGTAGATGCTGTTCACCATCGCCGTGTAGCCCTTGACGTAGGGATGCCAGCAGGTGCCGGAGCGGTTGTGGTAAACCACCGGGCGCGCCACGTCCTCAGCCAGGCGGCGCTCGATCTCCCATACCAGCTTCTTGCGTTTCTCCTGGTCGGATTGCATCGACTGCTCGTCGAACAATTTGTCGATCTCGGGATTGCAGTAGCCGTCGTAATTGTTCTCCGAGCCGCAGGCGAAATTCTCGTAGAAGGTCTGGTCCGGATCGTCGATGCCATAGCCCGTGAGGTTTGCGCCGATCGTGTAGTCCTTGCGCGCCACTTTGGGAAACCAGCTCGGGCTGTCGACAGGGTCGAGCTCGGCATCGATATAAATCTGTTTCAGCTGATCGATCAGGATCACCGCAGGATCGCGGTAGGGCGGAATGTTGCGAGTGGAAACCTTGATCGCCAGCCGCTTGTCGGGGCCGTAGCCGTTCTTTTCCATCAGCTGGCGCGCCGCGGCCCGGCTCTTCTCGACATCGGGGTCGTAGCCCGGCAGCTGCTTCACCATCTCGGGCGGCATTCCCCAGATCCCTTCCGGCGGCGGCAGCATCGCGCCGCCGACATCCCCCTTGCCTTGCGTCAGCGTGTCGATAAAGGCGCGCCGATCGATTGTCAGGGCAACGGCCCGCCTCAGCTCGGGGTTATTGAAGGGCGGTGCGGCGCGGTTGATCATGACGTTGCGGTTGACGTTCGATGGCACGAGCTTGCAGATCGCCTGCGGATCCTGCTTCTGCGTGTCGTTGATCAGCGGCACCTGAAAGAAATACGGCGAGGTGATATCGAACTGGCCCGACAGAAAGGCCAGCTGCCCTGTTGCCTGGTTTTTGATGATCGTCCAGTCGATGCCGTCGAGGTAGGGCCGCTCCTTTTTCCAATAATCGGGATTGCGGACCACCTTGATGTATTCGTTGGGCTTGAATTCGACGAATTTGAAGGGTCCCGTGCCGATCGGATGCTGCCGCATCTCGCGCGCCGGCACGTGGCAGGGGTAGATCGGCGTGAACCCGGAAGCGAGGAGCGCGATAAAGGCGGGCTGCGGCCGCTTCAGCTGAAATGATACCTCGTAATCGCCCTTCGGCACGACCGCGTCGAGGTTGCGGTACCACGGTTTGCGCGGATTCAGGCGAAGCTTCTCGCTGGCGGTCCCGAGCAGCAGATCAAAGGTGCATTTGACGTCCTTGGCGGTAAACGGCTTGCCGTCGTGCCATTTCACCTCGTCGCGCAGCTTGAAGGTGAGCTGAGTGTTGGCTTCGTCCCAGGCCCACTCGCTCGCGAGATCGGGCACGATCGTCTTGATGCTGGTCTGGGCGACATGCTGGTCATACATGACCAGGTTGTTGAAGACGCCCTGCGCCGGACCCTGGCCGGCGATCGTCGATTCCTCGTGGATCGACATGCTCCCCGGGCTGTCGAAGAAATAGACCTTCAGCGTCCCGCCCGGCTTTTGCGCGAATGCGCCGCCGCCTGCCGTCACGCCGCCGAGCAATATCCCGGTCAGCGCGAGCGCTCGCGCGAGCAAATTCATCGGCGTCCATCCCCGTGTTCTTTGGGCCTGCGCGGCCGAGCCCGCAGGATACACGGCAGAGCGAGCAGCGGCCAATGACGCTTCTGGGTGAATCCGATAGACCGGAGAGGGAGTGCGGCTCTTCTATTTCTTGCCGTCGAGGGCGCGCTGGTGCTTGCCGCCGAGGACGCGCTCGATCGCGGCGACCAGTTCGGCCGGCCTGACCG
>VAZF01000418.1 GCA_005888425.1 Alphaproteobacteria bacterium | reverse complement strand
ATTGTCGCGCACAACGATTTTCCAGTTCGCCGCGGGAACCGCTACCTTGGTTCTGCCGATCGTCTTCGGCCGCGCGCTGAAGATCGCCCCGGCAATCGTCCATATGCCGCCATTGGACGCCGCCGCCCATTCCCGGCTGGCCATCTCGAGGATGCGATAAGGGCCACGATTGCTCGCGCCGGTCTGCGGCGTCATGTTCGACATCAGAAACGATTGCCGCTCCGGCTCGACCGCGTAGTTGAAATAAGCGTCACCCGCGACATGGCCCTGGTCGTAATTGGGCTCATTGTAATCGGCCGGTGTGGCGCCGATGCCCGGCGGCAGATCGGGATCGGTGCGGAACGAGTCGCTGCGCGGGATGCATCCCGCGGCATGCGTCCTGCCCGTCGGCCAGGCGACCCAATCCGGGACATGGCGACCGTCGTTATGGCGCAGGACGTAAGCGAGGCGGCAAAGGTCGGTGTGCGGGGCGCCTTGAGCGGCCATGACCGGAGCGCCCCAGGGCAGCATCGCGGCGCAATCCTGCAACGGTCCCGCTTTGGCTTCTGCCGATAGCGCGACGATCAGCACCGCGGCCGGCCCACCTAAGAGACGCAACCATGAGCGTGTCATCGCCCCCTCCCCAGCTCGTCGCGGATTGAGATGCTAGTGTGGTGGATTTGAAGTTCCCATCATTTCGATGGCAGCCGCGTTTGGGAACTTCAAATCCAAACCACACTAGATTTCAACGAGTTGCTAGTGTGCTTTCGAATCCGAAATTCGTCCGACGCCCAGCCCCGAGGTATAGCGAATTTCGGATTCGGCACACTAGCGCACGAGCGGCAACGATGCTCGACAATCGGCGCGCAGGCAGTTCAGCGCCGGCCAGCATGAGTCCTCGTGACGCATGGCCGCGGAGGAGCGGCTGGTATAAACGTGCATAGCCATCCGTTCCCTGTGGATGTGGCGCCAATGATACCTTCTCCCGACTTCGCGCATCTCTGGCCGTCATCCCGGCTTTCGGGACGCCGCTTGATGGCGGCCATATTGATGCTGGTCATTCCGGTTGCCGGGAACGCGGCGCCGCCGCCACCCGTCGCGTTGACACCGCAGCAGAGCGCGGAGCTGCAGCGCGTTGCCGGCTATCTCAACGGCATCCGCACGATGACGGCGCGGTTTCAGCAGACCGCCGCCAATGGCGGGGTCAGCAGCGGCCGGCTGTGGGTGTCGCGGCCGGGGCGCATGCGCTTCGAATACGAACACCCGGCAACCCTCGCGCTGTTGGCCGATGCCGGCTTTGTCTACCAGTGGGACAAGGAGCTGAAGCAGACGACAAAGATCGAGCTCCGCTCGACGCCGGCCTGGTTCATCCTGAAGGATCCGGTCAATTTTGGGCCGGATGTCATCGTGACCGGATTTCAGCAGGGCGGCGGCACGATTCGCGTCACCGTCGTCGAGGCGGCGCACCCCGATCTCGGCTCCCTGACAATGGCGTTTACCGAAAATCCACTATCCTTGCGACAATGGAGCGTGGTGGACCAGCAAGGGCGGCGCACGACCGTGACCCTGTCGGACGTGCAGACGGGCGTAGCGCTTGATCCCCGGCTGTTTCAGTATCAGTACCTGTTTACGCCGCCGACCCAATAGCGAGCGAGCGACGAGAAAGATGCCCACCCGTACCTTGCCACTGATCGGCATCCCGAGCTGTGTGCGTTCGATCCACGAGCGCGCCTTCCACACGGTCAACGAGCGCTACACGAGCGCTGTCATCGACGCGGTCGGCGGGCTGCCGGTGCTGATCCCGGCGATCGGGCCAATGGCCGATTGCGGCGCGATCCTCGACCGGCTCGACGGCATCCTGCTGACCGGCAGCCCGTCCAATGTCGAGCCGCACCATTACGGCGGCCCGCCGAGCCGGGAGGGCACGCTGCATGACCCGGACCGCGACGCGACGACGCTGCCCTTGATCCGCGAGGCGGTGCGCCGCGACATGCCGGTGCTGGCGATCTGCCGCGGCATCCAGGAATTGAACGTCGCGCTCGGCGGCACGCTGCACCAGCGCATCTTCGATATGCCGGAGCGCTTCAATCACAAGCGGCGGCTGGGCCGCGGGCCGCTGACCTTGGACGAGGAGCGGTATGGCCCAGCGCACCCCGTGTCGCTGACCCCGGGCGGATTGTTTGCGCGGCTCGCCGGCACGACCGAGATCATGGTCAATTCGCTACACGGCCAGGGGATCGATCAGCCGGCCCCAACACTCGTCGTCGAGGCGGTGGCGCCCGACGGCCAGATCGAGGCTGTCAGCCTGCCGGGCGCGCGATTCGTCGTCGGCGTGCAGTGGCACCCGGAGTACAAGCCGCTGCAGAACCCGTTCTCGCGGTCGCTCTTTGACGCGTTTGCGCAGGCCTGCCATGCAACCAGTGCGAGGACTGCGGCAAAGCGTCACGCCGCTTAATCCAAAAAGGGATTAGTTCCGCAAACCGCTTATGCGTTTTTGCCGCGAACGCATGCGTGATTCGCATTTTTGGAATGGCGGATCCGCCCCCATCTTCCGATTCCAGAAGCGGAGAGGGCGCCATGCCCTCTTAGACCCGGCCCCGTTTCCCCTGCGGGTCCGGATTCCCCCAAGCGCTTCTGACAAGCAGGCGCCCGGTCCTCCCCCCCGACCGGGCGCCGTTTTGTCTACCCCCCAAATACCCTCAGGATCCGTGACCCCTTGG
>VAZF01000417.1 GCA_005888425.1 Alphaproteobacteria bacterium | reverse complement strand
CAGGGCTGCCGGCCGACCTCGGTCGTGGTCCACCCGGCGAGCACCGCGATAAAGCCGAGCGGCGTCGCCGCCTGGCAACAGCGTAGAAACCACACCGAATCGTAGAGGCGCCGCCCGGCCCGCATCCACCAGCTGACAATGACAAGGGCCAGCATCAGCAGACCGATCCCCACCATCACTCGGAACGCGAAGAACGTGATCGCGACGGGTGGACGCTCTTCGGGCGCGGGAACCGCAAACAGGGTCAGCGGTGCGGCACCGACACTGTCCCAGCGGGCTTCGATCGCCGCGACCTTGGCGGGCTGATACTGAAGGCTGTTGAGCCCGTGGCGATCGCCGAGGAAGATCTGCAGCGGGACCGCAATCGTCAGCAGCCACAACGTCATGGACAGCATGCTGCGAGCTTCTTCAACAAAGCGGCCGCGACGCAGATAAAAAGCGGCGACGCCGATCACGACAAAGCCGGTCGTGATGTAGAACGCGACCACGGTATGCATCAGGCGATACGGAAAGGACGGGTTGAAAATGATCTTCAGCCAGTCCTGCGGAAAAAAGCGGCCGTCGATGACCTCGTACCCAACCGGCGTCTGCATCCAACTATTGGCGGAGAGGATCCAGAAGGCCGAGAACAAGGTTCCTGCCGCCACCATCAGTGCCGCCACGAGATGTGCCCAGCGCGGCACCAGCCGGCGCCCGAACAGCAGCACGCCGAGAAAGGCGGCTTCGAGAAAAAAGGCGGTGAGCCCTTCATAGGCGAGCAGCGGCGACAGCACGTTGGACGTCGCGTCAGAAAAGCGGCTCCAATTCGTGCCGAACTGGAACGGCATGACGATGCCGGATACGACACCCATGCCGAACGAGATCGCGAAGATGCGGGTCCAGAAGGTCGACAGCCGGAAATAGACATCGCGGCCGGTCGCGAAATTGAGCGCCTCCAGCAATGCGATATAGCTTGCCAGCCCGATCGTGAACGCCGGCAGCAGGATGTGGAACGCGACCACCCAGGCGAATTGCAGGCGCGACAAGAGGAGCGGATCGAGGATCATTGGCAGCAGCTAGCGCGCGGCGGTGCGGTGGCTGCCCAGCCAGGCGACCGCCGCGTTGAGCTGAGCATCCTGTGGCGTGCCGATGACCTTCGGGTTGATCGGATGGTCAGCCTCGCCCGTGACACCGCCGGCCGCGTTCGGGCTCGTTGACGGACGGGCGCGCGGCGCCAGGGCGCCGGTCGCCTTCAGGGAGCCGAACAGGTCGCTTTCATAGGTCACGACCGCGTTGGCGACCTGCTGCTCCTTGGGCACCCCTACGATCTGATCGGGCGTAATCCCATGCCCCTGAATCGACTGCCCGGACGGCGTGTAATAGAGCGCCGTGGTAAGCCGCAGAGCGCCGCGGCCGTCGAGCGGAATGATGCTCTGCACGGAGCCCTTGCCGAAGCTGTGGGTGCCGAGAACCGTGGCGCGGCGATCGTCCTGCAATGCGCCGGCAACGATTTCCGCGGCGGAGGCCGAGGCACCGTTGACCAGCACGACCATCGGTGTGCCGCGGATCAGATCGCCGTTGGGCGGCGCGTCATAGATCCGATTTTCGCTACTGTCGCGGCCGCGCGTCGTCACGACGGTGCCGGAATCGAGAAATTCGCTGGCGACATCCACCGCCGCATCGAGCAGCCCACCGGCATCGTTGCGCAGATCGAGCACAAAGCCGGCGAAGGCGCCGCCGGCCTGCTGCCGCATCCGTGCAATGGCGCGGCGCAGCTCGGTCGGCGTGGTTTCATCAAAGGTGCTGATCCGGACATACCCGATACGACCCGGCTTCAGCATCGACTTTACCGATTGGACGCGAATGATCGCGCGCGTGAGCGGGACGTCGAATGGCGCGCGATTGGTGCGCGCGATCGTGAGCACGACCCGGCTGCCGGGAGGGCCGCGCAAGCGGCGCACAACCTCACCGATATCCATACCGACAATCGCAACCCCATCCGCCTTGACGATGCGGTCGCCAGGCTCGATCCCCGCCGCCCCGGCGGGGGTTCCCTCGATTGCGGAGACGACCTGCGGCACGCCCTCTTCGACCGAAACCTCGATGCCGATGCCGCCAAACTGGCCGCTCGTCGTGGCCATCAGCTCACGATACTCGGTCTCGGTCATGTAATCGGAATGCGGATCGAGCTTGCTCAGCATTCCCTTAAGGGCGCCGCTGACGAGCTTGTCCGGCCCCACCGGGACGACGTAGCTGCTCTCGACCTGCCGCATCGCGTCCTGAACAAGGCCGAGATCGCCGGCCGATGAGCCGGCTGCCAGCGAACTGCACCCGCCCATGCCGAGTACCAGCGCGCCCGAAAGAGCGCGAACCACCGCGGGAATGTTCATCGGTCCTCGTTGCGCGCTCACGGTTCGCGGTCGGGCTGGCGATCGGGATGCGCGGCCGCGAACGCGTCGATGCCTAGGCAGGTTTGATAGATCCTGACGATTGTCGGATAGGGCGTCAGGTCCAGGCTCTGATACCGGTTTGCATTGAACACCTGTGGCACGAGCACGATATCGGCCAGTCCGGGCGTGTCGCCGTGACAGAACCGGCCTGTTCGGCCGCCCTCCGCCAACAGCCGTTCCAGAGCGCCGAACCCCTCGGCGATCCAATGATTGTACCATGTCTCGACGGCCGCTTCGTCCTGCCCAAGCGGCCTAAGCAGGTAGCGGAGCACCCGGAGATTGTTGATCGGATGAATGTCGCAAGCGACCATTGCCGCCAATGCCCGCACCCGGGCGCGGCCCTTTGCATCGGACGGCAAGAGTGGCGGCTCGGGATATGTCTCATCGAGATACTCGATGATCGGCAGCGATTGGATCAGGAGCGTGTCATCGACCTCCAGCGCCGGTACGAGACCCTGTGGATTGATATCGAGAAACCCGGGCTGCCGCTGATCGCCGCGCCGCAAATGGATAAAGGCGCTCTCGTAATTTAGCTTTTTGAGATTGAGCGCAATACGGACGCGAAACGCCGCGGACGAGCGAAAATACCCGTAGAGTTTCATGGCGCCCCCCGCCGCCCGAAGCCCAGTCAGCGGCGTGAAGCTACTCCGACAGTGCCGTCACGGGAAGCGCTGCTCCGCCCCATCGAGATAATGCAAGCATCGAAGGCCGCGAGTACATCGCGATGGCTCTGCACCGGATCATCGTTCCAGTCCTGGACCGGACGCACCGTCTGCCATTCGAGGACGCTGTGGGCGTCGTCGATCGGGAGCTCGAGCTCGCCGCCGGCCCGCATGATCGCGCCAAGGGCGCAGAAGCGGTGGGCTCCGGCCGATTGCACCGGAACCGGGATGCCGCGCCAGCCGCGGGCGTAGGTTCGCCGGCACCAGCGCTGTTCGTCGGTCAGCAGTTCGCGGGCCCGCATCAACACCCGAAGCGTGCCGCCGATGCGTTCCGGATGGAGGCTCGAATGCCAAGGCGGTATCGGCCTGAGCCTTGGATTATCGGTAATGTCGAACCGAGCCGTGAGGTCGAACGCCGCCCGATTGAAGGTGGAGATCGTCTCTGCCTGGCCGATCGGTGTCGCATCAAAGGGCATGAGTACCTCCCGCTGAACGCGATATTATCGCCGCCCG
>VAZF01000416.1 GCA_005888425.1 Alphaproteobacteria bacterium | reverse complement strand
CAATCGCGATCTTCATCGCCTGTTCCTGAAAGAGCGGCACGCCCAAGGTTTTGCCGAGCACGCGGCGCAACGCCTCGGAGGGATATTCGACCGGCTCCTTCCCCGAGCGGCGGCGCAGATAGGGATGCACCATGTCGCCCTGGATCGGCCCGGGGCGCACGATCGCGACCTCGATGACGAGATCGTAGAACTCGCGCGGCTTGAGCCGCGGCAGCATCGACATCTGGGCGCGGCTTTCGACCTGAAAGACGCCAATCGAATCGGCGCGGCTCAGCATCTCGTAAACGCGCGGGTGTTCGGCCGGGATCGTGTCGAGCGTGTAAGAGCAACCGTAATGCTGCTCGATCAGCGCAAAGCTCTTGCGGATGCAGGTCAGCATGCCGAGCGCGAGGACGTCGATCTTGAGAATGTGCAAGGCGTCGAGATCGTCCTTGTCCCATTCGATGAAGGTGCGGTCCGCCATCGCCGCGTTTTCGATCGGCACGAGCTCTGATAGCGGCCCGCGGGTGATCACAAAGCCGCCGACATGCTGTGACAGGTGGCGCGGAAAGCCGATCAGCTCGCTCGCGAGATCGAGCGCGAGGCGCAGATTGCGGTCGCGCGGGTCGAGCCCGGCTTCGCGCACGCGCGCGTCGGCGATCCCCTCGTTGGACCAACCCCAGACAATGCCGGCGAGCGCGGCGACGACATCCTCCGACAATCCGAGCGCCTTCCCGACCTCGCGGATCGCGCCGCGGGCGCGGTAGCAGATGACGGTCGCGGCGATGCCGGCGCGGTCGCGGCCGTATTTGTCGTAGATGTACTGGATGACCTCCTCGCGCCGCTCATGCTCGAAATCGACATCGATGTCGGGCGGCTCGCCGCGCGCGGCGCTGATAAAGCGCTCGAACAACACGTCGATCTTCGCCGGATCGACCGAGGTGATGCCGAGGCAATAGCAGACGACCGAGTTGGCCGCCGAGCCGCGCCCCTGGCACAGGATGTCCTGGCTGCGCGCGAATTGGACGATGTCGTGCACGGTGAGGAAATAGCGCGCGAAATCGAGCTGCTCGATCAGCTTGAGCTCATGCTCGATCCGCTCGCGGATGTGCTCGGGAACACCGCCGGGGAATTTCTCGGCGGCGCCCTTCCAAGCCAGCTCGGTCAGCCATTGCTGGGGTGTGAAGCCGGGCGGCACCGGCTCCTCGGGATATTCGTAGCGCAATTCGTCGAGGCTGAAATGGCAGCGCGCGACGATTTCGAGCGTGCGGGACAGCGCGTCCTCATAGCCGCGGAACAGCCGCGCCATCTCCGACCCCGGCTTCAGATGGCGCTCGGCATGAGCGGCGAGGCGGAAACCGGCTTCCGCGATCGTGCAATGCTCGCGGATGCAGGTCACGACATCCTGCAAGGGCCGCCGCTCGGGCTCGTGGTAGTGCACGTCGTTGGTCGCGACGAGCGGCAGCCCGATGTCGGCGGCGATGTCGGCAAGACGGGCGAGACGGTTGGCGTCGTCGCCGCGATAGAGGTGGTGCGCCGCGAGATAGGCGCGGCCGCGGAAATCCGCCGCGACCTGTCTCGCAAATGAAAGATGGGCCGCGAATTCGGCAACGTCACCTTCTGCCGGCGGCAGCACGATGAGGATCTGGCCTTCGCCATGGGCGACGAGATCGGCGTAATCGAGATGGCATGCGCCTTTTGGGGCGCGCCGCTTGCCGAGGGTCAGGAGCCGGGTCAGGCGGCCATAGGCGGCGCGGTCTTCGGGGAAGGCGAGGAGGCTCGTGCCGTCGCGCAAATCGAGGCGGCAGCCGACGACCAGCCGGATGCCGATTGTCTTCGCCGCGTGATGCGCGCGCACGATGCCGGCGAAGCTGTTCCTATCGGTGATCGCGATCGCGGCGTGGCCGAGCGCCGCCGCGGTCACCACCAGCTCGTCGGGATGCGAGGCGCCGCGCAGGAACGAGAAATTGCTGGCGACCTGTAATTCCGCGTAACCGGAGATCGGGTCGGGGCCGATGCCGCGGCTGCTGGGGATTTTTCTCGCCGGTTTATCACCCTGGGGCCGCAGGCTGCCGTCGCCGATCAGGCGCGACAGCCGGTCGAAGCTGGCGATGTCGCCGGAGCGTTTCGGGGGAAGCTCGGGCATCGGCGGCTCAAGTCATCAGGCGAAGATGCCGTGCACAAACCAGCGCGGCGGCGGGTCGCCGGGAAGGCCGGCGCGAAACAGCCAGAAGCGGCGGCCCTCCTCGTCCTCGACGCGGTAATAGTCGCGAATCCGGTCACCGCTGTCGCGCGGATCGGCGGCGCTGTCCCCGATCCACCATTCCTCGGCGATGCGCTCGGGCCCGTCGGCATGCCGGACCCGGTGCTGACGCCGCCGCCACGTGAAGCGAAACGGCGGATCGTCGGGCAACACCCATTGCGCCTCGATCGGCTCCGGCGGACGGAACAGCCGCACGGGGCGGGGCGGTTTGCGACTATTTCCCGTGGGCTCTCCGGATGTCATTCCGGGGCGCGCTGAAGACGCGAGCCCGGAATCCATTTTCCAGAGGCCGGTGTTCATGGATTCCGGGCCTCGCCCTGCGGGCGATCCCGGAATGACATTGGAAGCGCTGCCTCGTTTTTCTTCGATCCGGATATAGATCGAGGCGTGTTCGGGGATGTGGCTGGAACGCGGCTCGATATGGCTGATCGCGTCGAGACCCAGCCGGTTACCGAGCCGGTCGAGCAGAGAAGCGATGCCCCCACCCCGACCCTCCCCCGCAAGCGGAGGAGGGAGGATCGTCACACCAGCGGCAGGCGGGTGGGGGCTGAATTCGGTTTGCTCAGGCTCGAGCTTCTCGGCGGCGAAGACGGCGAGGATCATGTCCTCGACGCCGAGGCCGGGGTCGACAGTGTCGAGCTTTGCGGCGAACAGTTTTGCGAGATGGCGCGGGTC
>VAZF01000415.1 GCA_005888425.1 Alphaproteobacteria bacterium | reverse complement strand
TGATCGCCTCGCGCAAACCCGCCGGCAATTGGTCGAACACGGCCATCAATTCGCGAAGCAAGGCGCCCTGGTCGTCCATCGACGCCTCAAGCGAAACGAGGGAGGCGTTTGCCGATCACCGGCACGAGCGCCCTCCCGGCGCCGATCGCCGTAACGGCAAGACCGAGCCCCAGCACGATGGCGGCCGGCCGCCATCCAACGACCAGCGACCAATTGGCCGACAATACCCGCACCGGATCGACGCCCAGCGCGAGCCAGAAATAGACGGCCTCCCCCAGCGCGGTCAGGACCGGAGCGGCGAGGCTCAGCGCGCCGACCCAGGCAAGCGGCAGCTTCCCGCGCACGCCGACGAGCTGCACGAGAAGGCGGTAGCCGATCAGCCAGGCATAGATCCCGGCCATGATCGTCGGCTCCCACAGATTGAGCTTCGACTGCATGCAATAATGCACGATTGCGAGCAGTGCGATCGCGTAGACCAGCCGGTGCAAGCGCTGCCACCGCCGCGCCCCAAGCCGGCGCACCATTGCATCAGTCGAGGTCGCGGCGAGCGCCGCCAAGCCCAATAGCGCGGCGAAACCGATCGTGAGGTAGATCCGCAGCGCGATCTCGCTGGCCGCTTTGGCGACGTCGAATTTGAGATCGGCGACATAGAGCGTGATATGCGCAAGCCCGTAGGCGAAGGCGGCGACGCCGATCATCCGCCGCACCAGGATGAGCCGCGGCCATTGCACGATCTGGCGCAAGGGCGTGATCGCCAGCGCGATACACAAGAAGCGGAGCATCCAGAGACCGACCTGGTGGATCGCTTCGGTGAACGGGCGCGGCTGCAGCCAGCCCATGCCGAACGCGAACGCGGTCCACAGCGCGGGCAGGAACAAGGCGACAAAAACGGCGAGCTTCAGAGGCGACAGCCGACCGCTATAATCCTGCCACGGATACATGCCTCTCCCGCGCGCAGCTGCGGCGCCGTCTCGTGTTCCCGTTTCCTATGATGTGGCCTCGCGCGAGGCCTTTCGCCAGCGGGGGCCGGGGTCGCGGCTCGTCACAAACCTGTGCGAGGCCGCGACTCGGTGAGCCCGCATATGGGGTGCGGTTCGCACCAGCAGCGGAAATGGCGTCACGATATGGCCGCCGCCCTTGCGTACGCCCGAACGCAGACGCAACTGGCGCTCGCGCACGAGCATCAGGGCCAATAGGCATTCGAGGCTCACCGAGAACAGCAGCAACACCGTCGTGTCGCCGATCGGAGCGGCCATCAGAAATACGGCGATCGCCGACTGAGCCAGATATGAACTCCGCGCCATTCCGCGCCTCCCGGCCCGATCTGGGCCGTGACGAAGACGATAGCTAAAATACCGGGCAAAGACCCGGGATTTCGCAGCCTCGCATGGTTAACGCGCGGGGTTGCTTACCGGCCCTTTTCTGGAGGCGCGAAGAACCCCGGAGCCCCAGCGCGCGAGCGCAATTCCTCAATAAAAAACCCCGGACGGTCGCCAGTGGGATCGGATGGAGGGACGATGCGGGTCCATTCGCGGCAATCGATCAGCACCATCGACGCGCCGCCCTCCGGCACGGGCGGTGCGCTGCATCGCCCGGTCGCAGCAAATGTCCTGGCGGTGTCAGCCACCTTCGCGGCGCTGAACTGGCGATTGCCGTTCGCATTCTGCCAACGCTCCCAGCGGGTGCCGCCGAGCTCGCGCGTGAAATAGAAGCGCTCGACGTGATCGGCATCGCTGGGCCCGGCGCCGCCGTAATGGTCCGAGATCAGCGTCGTCAGCGTGATCGGCGCGCCCTGTCCGGGTATCGCGCGATAATGGAACGGCGCGATATGCCACCGTGTGTAGGCTGCACCGAACCGGATGGGGCACGTCTCCTGGCGGCCGACAGTCAGATTGCTGAGGCGTGCAATCGTCTCGCCCTGCAGTGGTCGTTTGCCGTCGAGCTCGGCGATAATCCACGAATGCGTCAGCACCTCGGGCGTTACGGGGCCGCTGCATTCCCCGACAAACATCTGAAACCCGGCGCCGCCATCTTCCGTCGCGGCAAACGAAACGCGGCCGGGCGACAGCACCGCGATATCGCCGCCATCGGCCCGGTCGAAAACGCCAAAGCGCCGCTCCTCAAACCCGCCGAAATCGAAGGAATGCTCGACAACCTCGCCGAAACCCGCTGTTTCGACCGGGTATGAATCATGCCGCTGGTACCCCAGCGGCCTGGCATCGCCCTGATTAGGATGGTCGTGCTTGTGGTAGGGGAGCCGCTCGCCGGGCCGGAGATCGCGCTGATTACGGCACGCGGGATTGCCGTCGACCGGGCTCACCCCGGTGGTGACTGCGCCATTCGGATCCAGGCAGACATTCTGGATCAGGAAATCGCGAATGACCGCGGGCGTTCCGACAATGTCGCTCTCGCCCCATGCCGGGACTGTCACCAGCGTGGCGGCGACAGTTAGCGCCGCAAGCGGCGCAGCTTGTTTCATCACAGCGGGAATTCGAGCTCGATACGAAACCGGAATGTGCTCGGGTTGGTGTCGGCCGTGAGACCGCGCAAATAGGTCGCGTCGTACTTGATCCCGCCAACCGCATCGAGGCCCAATTCGCGAAAGCCGATGCGCCCGGCAAACATCGGTCCGATCCGGTGCTGCGGTTCCTCGCCGTGCGCGCCCAGGGTGACGGTGCCGTAATACTCAAATCCGGGCTCGAAATGCGGATCGAGGCGGAGCCGCGATTGGGTGGCCATCAGGAGGCTCGGCGGCCCGACGCTCCCCGCCCCCATTTCCTTCGTAAACAGCGCATTGATGGTGTGGAGCGTATTCAGACCGAGCAGCGCTACCTCCTTTTGCACCAGCGGCCCGAAGATGAGGGCGCGCGGATCACCCTGCCGCGCGGTGTGCTCATATTCGACGAACAGCCCGACATCCGCCCAATACTTGCCCTGAGGCGTCAGCTGAAGAAATCCTTCGAGGGCCGCAGAATCATAGCGAAAGCCGTGACCGGGATCAGCGGCAAGCTCCGCCTCGACGCCCAGCTTCAGCCAGTCGGTGAACCCGTATTCGAGCTCGTGAACGGCGGTCTTGCCGTGGCCGAACACAAAATTGTTCTCGAACTCGAGCTCATGCGGCTCGATTATCGGGCTGCGGATCTTGAGGTCCTCGGCTTCGGCCTGAAGAGCCGCAGCCGCAATGACGGCACCCGCTCCCAGGATCGCGCCGCAGATCCGGCCGATTTTGTCTGCGGCGCAACCGAGACGCATCTGTAGCTCCTGACGCAAAGATCGCGGATTCACGGGGACGGAGCGGGGCGGCTATTCGCCGGGCTGCAGCTGGGCGCGGCGGGTTGCGGCGGCCGCGTCGTTCGGGCGAGGGGCTCGCGCAGGGCGGCCGACCAGCCGCATCAACGCACCGATCACCAACAAGGTCGCGAGGTAAAAGACGACCTGGATGCCGGCCGGCTGCGCGGTATAGCCGATCAAGGTGTGCAGAACCCGGCCAGTCAAGCTCTGCTCCGACAGCAGAAACGAGGTGTCCCACAAGCTTTGGCCGAGCGGCGGCAACAAATCGGCCTGCAGGAGGAAGGCCGCGCCCTGTGATGCCATCCCGGCGGCCAGCAGCAGGATGAGCCAGCCCGTGACCGAGAAGAGGTGTCGCATCGGGATATGGAC
>VAZF01000414.1 GCA_005888425.1 Alphaproteobacteria bacterium | reverse complement strand
ATGGCGGTCGGCTATTCCCCTAGCTCGTCATCATCCGCAGATGCCGAGGGCGGACTCTTCGGAGCGTTCGCGCGCGATGATGGCGGTGGAAGATACGGCCACAGCTCAAACCAGCATACGCCGTCCAGCGCAGCTGAGGCTGCGCTCAGGTCTTGTGCTGTGCAAACGTGCAAAATCGTATTCCGGGTGGGCCCGCGTCTCTGCGGCGCAATCGCGACGAATGACGATGGAAAGGTCTGGGGTGGCGCAACGCGGCCGACACATGATGCCGCCGCGGTCGCAGCGATGGAGAATTGCAAGAAGCGAACGCAGAGCCAATGTAGGATGCGCGGCGTCGAATGTAACTCGTAGCCGCAAGCTCCGAAAAAGCTGCCACAGCGTGATGTGATGCGCTACACCAAAAGGGCGCTGCTCGTCTTCGGCCTCGGCCTGATCGTTGGGTTTGCGCTGATCGTCGCCGAGGTGCCGAGCTTTGGCCTGATCGGCAGCGCGATCATGGCGCTCGGCCTTGTCGGTCTGCCCATCGCGCTCGTCGCCGACGGGCGCATCGCGTTCGTTCAGCGGATCCTCGCGCGGTTCTTGCGCCCGAAGCGCCCACAGCCACGCCGGCGCGGCAGGGTAACGACCAGCCGCGTGGTCGGGCGGCCGGCGCGCCGGCGTCCACCGGCGCGGCTGGCGCGGCGCCGGCGACGCTGATCCGCTGCCGGCAGAAGCCCCCCTGTAAGCTCGATGGCCCGGCTGCCATAATGCCGGCCGGAATAGCAGAAAGTTCGCCCCGACATGAAAAACGACAACCGGCCGCGCGCCTACCGCAAGGACACGCTGCTGACGCATCTCGGGCGCAGTCCCGAGGCGCAGCACGGCGCGATCAACCCGCCCGTCTACCACGCCTCGACGATCCTCTCGAAAAACATCGCCGAGTGGGAAAACCGGCCGGACCCGCGCACGCATTTTGGGGTCGTGCGCTACGGCCTTTCGGGCACGCCGACGACCTTCGCGCTCGAGGAATTGCTGGCGAAGGTCGAGGGCGGCTACCGCGCCGCGATCGTCTGCTCCGGGCTCGCCGCGATCACCGCGCCGCTGCAAGGCCTCTTGTCGCAGGGTGACCACCTCTTGATGGTCGATTCCGCCTATGGGCCGGCGCGCAATTTCTGCAACCGGGTGCTGACCCGCATGGGCGTCGAGACCACTTATTACGATCCGCTGATCGGGGACGGCATTGCGCAATTGATGCGGCCCAACACAAAGGTCGTCTATGTCGAGTCGCCGGGCTCCCTGACCTTCGAGGTGCAGGACGTGCCGGCCATCGCCGCCGTCGCGCACCGTCACGGCGCCAAGGTCGTCATGGATAACACCTGGGGGACGCCCTACCTGTTCCGCTCCTTCGAGCACGGCGTCGACGTGTCGCTCCACGCGGCCACAAAATATATCGGCGGCCATTCCGACGTGATGCTCGGCGCCGTTATCGCGAACGAGGAGAGCTGGCTGCCGGTGCGCTCGATGATCGCCGATCTCGGCCATTGCGCCGGCCCGGACGACATTTTCTTCGGGCTCCGCGGCATGCGGACATTGAGCGTGCGTCTCGAACGCCACCAAAAGAACGCGACCGAAGTCGCGCTGTGGCTGCAGAGCCGGCCGGAAGTGTCGCGCATCTTGTACCCGGCATTGCCCGAAGATCCCGGCCACGCGCTGTGGAAGCGCGACTTTCTCGGCGCCAGCGGCTTGTTTGGCATTGTGCTGAAGCCGGCGCTAAAAGCGGCGGTCGACGCCTTTATCGACTCGCTCGACCTGTTTGGGATCGGAGCCAGTTGGGGCGGCTATGAGAGCCTGATCCAGCCCTCCTACCCCGAGCGCAGCCGCACCGCGACGCGCTGGCAAGCAGAGGGGCCGCTCGTGCGGATCCATATCGGGCTCGAAGACCCGCAGGATCTGATCGCCGATCTCGCCCACGGCCTCGACCGGTTGCGCGCCATGGCCGCGGCGTAACAGAATGGGCAGCAGCAAAGCCCGTCGCCGGGCATGGAGGAAAGGCTGATGGACACGCTGGAGGCGCGTCGCGCCGACACGCTAGGCCAGGATTATCTCGCGCGTGCCCGCGCCTTGCGGCCCTTGATTGCCGCCGCCGCCGACGAGGCCGAGCGCCGCCGCGAATTGACCCCCGAGATCGTCGATGCGCTGATCGAAAACGGCATCTTCCGGATGCTATTACCGAAATCCCTCGGCGGCGCCGAACTCGACCCGCTGACCTACACGGCTGTCCTCGAGGAATTGGCGCAGGGCGACGGCAGCACCGCCTGGTGTCTCGGGCAGAATTCCGGCTGCTCGATGATCGCACCCTATCTCCCCGCCGACACCGCCGAGGAGGTGTTCGGCGGGCCTCGCGGCATCCTTGCCTGGGGGCCGGACCTGCCCGGCGCCGGCCGGACCGTCGCGGTCGAGGGCGGCTATCGCCTGACCGGCCGCTGGGGGTTTGCGACCGGCAGCCGCCACGCCAGCTGGCTCGGCTGCCATGTGCCCGTTTTCGAGCCGGACGGCTCGCCGCGCCTGCTGCCGAATGGGCGCCAGCAGGTGCGCACGATGGTGTTCCGCAAATCCGAGGCGAAGATCATCGACAATTGGCACGTGCTCGGGCTGCGCGCCACAGGCAGCGACAGCTATGCGCTCGAAGAGCATTTCGTGCCGCAGCGCTATACCGCGGGCCGCGACAACTTTGATGAGTTGCGCGAGAAGGGCCCGCTCTACCAGTTCACCTCAGGGATGATCTACGCGATGAGCTTCTCGCATGTCTCGATGGGCATCGCGAAGGGCGCCTACGATTCCTTTATCGAGATCGCGCGCGACAAGGTGCCGCGCGGCGCAAAAGGCACGCTGCGCCAGAACAATGTGATCCAGTCGCAGATCGCGCAATGCGAGGCGCGGCTGAAATCGGCGCGCGCCTATCTGCGCGGCGTCATCGGCGAGATGTGGGAAGAGGCGCGGGAGACCGGCAAGATCAGCCCCGAGCATCACCCGCAATTGCGTCTTGCCGCGACCTGGGCGATCCACCAGGCGCGCGACATTGTCGCGACGGTCTATCACGCCGCCGGCGCCTCGGCGATTTTCGAAGCAAACCCGCTCGAACGCCGCATGCGCGACATCCATGCCGGGACGCAGCAGGGTCAGGGCCGCGCCGTGCATTTCGAAACGGTCGGCCAGATGCTGTTGGGCCTGCCGCCCGAAGGCCGCATGTTCCGCTAAGACGACTGCCCCGTCAGCGGTTGCGGGGCCAGTCCTCGGTCCACAGAAAATCGGGGCCGAGCTGGTCGAGGCTCGGGCAGCCGATCTGCCCCATAACGAGGTCGATCTCGCCCTGGAAAATGTCGATCGCCTTCTTGACTCCGGGGAGGCCGCCGGCCGCCGCGCCATACAGCGTCGGCCGTCCAAAGAAACAGAAATCGGCGCCGAGACACAGCGCGATCAAGATATCGGCGCCGCGTCGGACGCCGCTATCGAGGAGCAAGGTCAGCCTGTCGCCGACCGCCGCGCGGATCGCCGGGAGCACATCGAGTGAGCCCGGTGCCTGGTCGAGCTGCCGCCCGCCATGGTTCGACACGAGGATGCCGTCGCAGCCGACATCGATGGCGCGCAGCGCGTCCTTCGGATCCA
>VAZF01000436.1 GCA_005888425.1 Alphaproteobacteria bacterium | reverse complement strand
TGCGAGAAATCGATCGCATCCTCCGGGACACGATCACGAGCCCGGTGGGCCCCGAATTCATGGCCCCGCCGCAGAGCGTGGCCGAGAGCCTGGTCGCCTGAGCCCCTCAGCACCTGATCGAATTCAACCCGATCGAATTTCAAGGAGAGTGGTTGATGACGGCGATCAAGATAGGCCACCTGTCGCTCGGGGTGGCCGCCTGGCTGGGCGGCATGTCACTGGCTTGGTCAGTCTCGGCGGCGACTCCCGCCGGCGCACCGACAGCGTCGGATTTCTCGCGCTGCGCCGGTTGCCATTCGACACAGGCCGGCCAGAACAAGATCGGCCCGTCACTGGCCGGCGTGTTCGGCCGAAGCAGCGGTTCGGTCCCTGGATACAACTACTCCGACGCGATGAAGAACGCGCACCTGACCTGGGACCAGCAGACGCTCGACAAGTTTCTGCAGAGCCCAGGCGGCCTGGTCCACGGCACAAAAATGTTCGCCACGGTGCCCGACGCCGGCACGCGGCAGCGCGTGATCGCTTACCTCAAATCGCTGTCTCCACAATCCGCTGCGAGCCAGTGACCCGAGCCGACGAGGAACACCCGATGATAAATCTACGCGTAAATGGCACGACGCGCGCCGTCGATGCCGATCCCGCGATGCCGCTGCTCTGGGCATTGCGCGACCTACTCGGCATGACCGGCACAAAATACGGCTGCGGCATCGGCGCTTGCGGCGCCTGCACGGTGCATCTGAACGGCCAAGCCGTCCGGTCCTGTATCACCGCGATCGGCGATGTCGGCGATCAACAAGTCACCACAATCGAGGGGCTGAGCCCGGAGGGCACGCATCCGTTACAGCGCGCCTGGATCGCCAATAACGTGCCGCAATGCGGCTACTGCCAAGTCGGCCAGATCATGCAGGCGGCTGCGCTGCTGCAGACCACGCCGAAGCCGACCGATCAACAGATCACCGATGCGATGTCTGGCAATATCTGCCGCTGCGGCACCTACCAGCGCATCCGGACAGCGATCAAGCAAGCGGCGGAGTTGGGCGCATGATCGCAGTCGAAAATCTCAGCCGGCGCAACGTCCTTCGCGGCATCGGCATCGGGTCCGGGCTGGTGCTCGGGCTTCGTGTCGGGTTCCGAAGCTTTCCGGCCGGAGCCGCGCCGGAAACGAATTTCGCGCCGAATGTCTATGTCAGCATCGATGACACGGGTCTGGTGACGATCGTTGCCCACCGCTCGGAGATGGGCACCGGCATCAAGACCGGCTTGCCGATGGTATTGGCGGACGAACTCGATGCCGACTGGAACCGCGTCAAGATCGTTCAGGCCGACGGCGACGTGAAGTACGGCGACCAGAACACCGACGGCTCACGCAGCATGCGGCAGTTCTATCAGCCGTTGCGCGAAGCCGGCGCGGTCGCGCGGCAGATGCTCGAAGAGGCGGCGGCACGCGTCTGGAACGCCGATCCCGCCACCTGTCATGCGCAAAATCACGCCGTCGTGCACGAGCCGACCGGGCGTCGGCTCGGCTTTGGTGAGCTTGTCAAGGTGGCGGCCGACCTGCCGCTGCCGTCATCCGACCACATGCAGCTCCGCTTCAAGCCGGCCAACGCGCGGCGCTATGTCGGGAAACCCGTGCCGATCGTCGATCTCGCCGACATCGTGCGCGGGCGGGCGACCTACGGCATCGACGTCGTCGTTCCGGGTATGAAGCACGTCTCGATCGAACGCTGCCCGGTCTATGGCGGCCGCGCCAGGTCCTTCGATGCGAAGGATGCCCTCGCGGTGCCCGGCGTGGAAAAAGTCATCGAGATCGAGGCCGCGCCGATCCCGTCGGGCTTCAACCCGCTTGGCGGCATCGCAGTCGTCGCAAACAACACCTGGTCGGCACAGCAGGGGCGAGAAAAGCTGAAGATCGACTGGGATTTCGGTCTCAACGCCAGCTACGACACCGCGACCTACCGCGCTGAATTGGAGGCGACGGCGAAACAGCCGGGCCGGCTGGTTCGCGGTGAGGGCGATTTCGCGGGTGCGCTGCGCTCGGCGGCACGTCGTGTATCCGCCGACTACTTCGTGCCGCATTACGCGCACGCGCCGATGGAAGTGCCGGCCGCAATTGCCCATCTCACCGGCGATCACTGCGAGGTCTGGGCGCCGACCCAGAACCCGCAAGCCGCCAGAACGCTGGTCGCTCAGGTGCTCGGGTCGGATGAAACGCGGGTGACCCTGCATGTCACGTTGCTGGGCGGTGGTTTCGGCCGGAAGTCGAAACCCGATTACGTCGCGGAGGCGGCATTGCTCTCGCAGAAGCTCGGCGCACCGGTCAAGCTGACTTGGAGCCGGCCCGACGATATCCAGCACGACTACTATCACGCCATCTGCGCCCAGCACCTCGAAGCCGGACTGGATCAGCAAGGCCACGCGACCGCATGGCTGCATCGAACGGTGTTCCCGCCGATCGAGGCGACATTTCAGCCCGATGTGACCTATGGCGCCGCCGGCGAATTGCAGCAGGGCGTGACCGACATGCCTTACGCCATTCCGAATGTTCGTTGCGAGAATGGCGCGGCGGTAAACCATGTCCGCATCGGCTGGTACCGCTCGGTGTTTAATATCCCGCACGCCTTCGCCGTCTGCTCGTTCGCCGACGAACTCGCCGCGGCAGCCGGCCAAGACCCGCTCGAGTATCTGCGGCAGCTGATCGGCGCATCACGGCATATCGGCCTGCCGGCGCTGGGCGTCGATTATCCGAATTACGGCGCCTCGCTCGACGTCTATCCGAGCGATACGGGGCGGCTGCGCGGTGTCCTCGACGTCGTGGCGCAGAAGAGCGGCTGGGGTCAGAAGCTGCCCGCGAGGCAGGGCCGCGGCATCGCGGTGCACCGCAGTTTTCTGACCTATGTCGCAACCGTCGCCCACGTTTCGGTGGGCAACGACGGCCAGGTGACGATCCCGCGTATCGACATGGCTGTCGATTGCGGCCTTGTGGTCAACCCGGACCGGGTGCGCGCCCAGATGGAAGGCGCCGCGATCATGGCGATCAGCAATGTCCTTTACAGCAATATCAGCGCGAAAGACGGCCGTATCGTACAAGGCAATTTCGATGCCTACGAGGTCGCGCGGACCGACATCACGCCGGATACCCGCGTCTACCTCGTCGACAGCAACGCGCCGCCGGCCGGCGCCGGCGAGCCCGGGGTACCGCCGACCATGCCAGCGATCTGCAACGCGATCTTCG
>VAZF01000435.1 GCA_005888425.1 Alphaproteobacteria bacterium | reverse complement strand
GCCGCTACTGTCGCCGTAATAATTGTTGATAACGGTTTCGCCGAGGCCGGGCGTCATGCCGCCCATGCCGCCATAGAGGCTGTTGGCGTAGCCATGTCCGAACATTGACGAGATCCCCTGGAACAGCAGTGCGCCGCCGGCGACCCCGGCCGCCGTGGCCGCGGCCGAGCGCAGGAACCCGCCGCCGCCCGCGCCGCCGAGCATGCCGACACCGGGCGCGGAGCCCGGTTGCGCATAGCCGGGTTGGGCATAGCCGGGCTGCGCGTACTGCGGCGCGCCTTGCTGCAGTGGCGGGGGCGGTGGCGCGACATTGGGACCGCGGCTCCACGGCCCGGCAGTGGCCCCGCCGCTGCCCGAAGGCTGCGCCGATTGGCCGCCGCCCAACAGCCGGCCGAGAAAGCTCGTCGGCTGGGATTGCGAGGCATTGGCGTCCGCCAGCTGCTGCTCCAGCTCGGCGATCCGCGTCTGCGCCTGATGCAGGCTGAGGTCCTGAATCAGCACGGTCTGGACCAGGTAATAGGGCATATCCGGGCGTTCGGCGACTGCCTGCCGGATCAGTCTGTCTGCGTCCGGATCCTTCGGCTGTCCCGGTACCGCGGTGCTCTTCAAGCGGTCGAGCAGGGTCGTCAGCAGATCGCGTTCCTGGGGGGTCATCGATACCTTCCCGCGAAGAGTGGCCAGCTTCCGATGAAGCGACCGGCGCACGCGCTGCGCCGCGCTAGATGTGGGTAGCCGCCACACACTGTTTAAAGAGGGCCTGAACTCGGGTGGATAGGCCTATCCGGGATCGGCCTATCCCGCCGGTGTGCTGCCGATCGCCAGGAATTTGCGCCGGCGGTCCTCGCGCAGCCGATCTCCGTCGGACGGCAGCAGCGCCGAGAGGGCCTCGTCAAGCGCCTCGCCCATCGCGGCAATCGCCTGCCCCGGCAGCCGGTGCGCGCCGCCCAGCGGTTCCGGCACGACCCGGTCGATGACGCCAAGCCGGAGGAGTTCCGGCGCGGTCAGCTTCAGCGCTTCAGCGGCTTGCGGCGCGTGGGCGCCGTCGCGCCACAGGATCGAGGCGCAGCCCTCGGGCGAGATGACCGAATACACCGCATGCTCGAGCATCAGCACGGTGTTCGCCGCCGCCAATGCGATGGCGCCACCCGAGCCGCCCTCGCCAATAATCGCCGAGACGACCGGGACGCGGATGTCGAGACAGGTCTCGATCGCGCGCGCGATCGCCTCGCTCTGCCCGCGCGCCTCGGCATCGATACCGGGATAGGCTCCGGCCGTATCCACCAAGGTCAGCACCGGCAGGCCAAAGCGCTCGGCCAGCCGCATTAGCCGCCGCGCTTTCCGGTAACCCTCCGGCCGCGCCATGCCGAAATTGTGCTTCACCCGGCTCTCGGTATCGGCGCCCTTTTCGGTGCCGAGAACGAGGACGCTGCGGCCGCGAAACCGGCCGATCCCGCCGATAATGGCGCTGTCTTCGCCAAACGCCCGGTCCCCTGCGAGCGGCATGAGATCGCTGATCAGCGCGGCGATGTAGCTCGACGCGTGCGGCCGGTCGGGGTGGCGCGCCACCTGCACCTTCTGCCACGGCGTCAGCCGTCCATAGCTTTGCTGCAACAGGCGGCCGGCCTGGGCTTCGAGGCGGCCAACCTCTTCGGCGATATTGAGGCCGCTGTCGGTCGAAAGATGCCGGAGCTCGTCGATCTTGCCTTCGAGCTCGGCAATCGGCCGTTCGAAATCGAGGAAGTGGCGCATGGGCCCGGGATTTACTTTCGCTGCGCCAGCGGGTGCGCGGTCTCGACCAATCGCCGCAGCCGGTCCCCCTGCACATGGGTGTAGATCTGCGTCGTTGCTATGTCGGCATGCCCGAGCATCTGTTGCACGCTCCTGAGATCGGCCCCGTGGTCGAGCAGGTGGCTGGCGAACGCATGCCGCAGCACATGCGGCGACAGCTTCGCCGGGTCGAGCCCGGCGGCAAGAGCAAGTTCTTTCATCAGCTGCGCGCAGCGCTGCCGGGTCAAATGGCCAGCCGCGCCGCGCGACGGAAACAGCCAGCGCCCCGCCTTGCTGCCCGAACTCTGCGGCAGGAATGCGGCACGGGATTTGAGATAATCGGCGAGCGCCTCGCGCGCGGGCTGGCTCAGCGGCGCCAGTCGCTCCTTGCCGCCTTTGCCACGCACGAGCAGAAAGCGCGGATCGCGCTGCGCCGCGCCCAAGGGCAGGCCCACCAATTCCGAAACACGCAAACCCGCCGCATACAGGATTTCGAGGAGGCACCGCAGCCTTGCGCCCTCTTGCCCTGGCCAGGCGGCCGCGGTGGCGATCAGCCGCCCGACTTCCTCCTCGGCCAGTATCTTGGGGAGAGGTCGCCCCAGTCGCGGCGCATCGAGCTGCGCCGTCGGATCATCCTTGCGGGCGCCCTCGCCGAGCAGAAAGCGGTAGAACTGCCGCATTGCGGAAAGCCGCCGCGCCACCGTTCTCGGCGACAAACGGCGCGATCGCGTATCCGCGAAATAGGCGTGCAGGGCTGCTGCGTCGGCGGTCTCGAGGGCTTGGCCGCGACCGGCGAGAAAACTCGCCAAATGCACGAGATCGTTGCGGTAAGCAGCGATCGTTAGCCGCGCCGCGCCGCGCTCGGCGGCCAGCATCTCAAGAAAGGCTTCGAGCCGGTGCGATTGTGCCGAGCCGGCAGGCTGCCTATTTCGGGAACCGCGCATCCGGCAGCACCTTGTCGACATGGCTCGTGGGCGCGGGGATGTCCCAATAGGCCAGCACGACAAAGCCGCTGGCGATCGCGAGGACCAGGATAACAATGAGGATAATCGCTACCTTTCCCATGTCCCAACCCGTCTTGCCATGGCCGCGCCGGCCGCACC
>VAZF01000434.1 GCA_005888425.1 Alphaproteobacteria bacterium | reverse complement strand
GCGCGACATCGCCTTCGGGCAGCGCGGATGGAAGCGGCAGCCGGAGGGCGGCGACAAGGCGCTCGGCACCTCGCCCGAGATCGTCAGCTTTTCTCGCTTGTCGTCAGGGTGTGCCGGCAATGCCGCGGTGAACAGTGCCTGAGTGTAGGGGTGGAGCGGTTTCTCGCAGAGCTCCAGGGAATCGGCCATCTCGACAATTTGGCCAAGATACATGACCGCGATCCGGTGGCTGATATGGGCAACGGTCGCCAGATCATGGCCGATAAAGATGTAGCTGACCCCGAGCCGTGCCTGCAATTCCTCGAGTTGATTCATGATCTGGGCGCGAATCGACACGTCGAGCGCCGAGACCGGCTCGTCAAGAACAATGAGACGCGTGTTGGTGACGAGAGCGCGGGCGATCGCGATGCGCTGGCGCTGGCCGCCCGAGAACTCGTGCGGAAACAGCGCTGCCACTTCCGGCCGAAGCCCGACCAGGTCGAGCACCTCAGCGACGCGCTCCTGCTGCGCGGCGCGCGACAGGTCGGTGTGGATCTGCAAGGGCTCGGCGATGATCTCGCCGACCCGCATGCGCGGCGACAGCGAGCTGTAGGGATCCTGGAAGACGACCTGGACCTCGCGGCGGTAGCGCATCAGCTCGGGTCCGGCGAGGCCGGCTATGTCCTCGCCGTCGAAACGGATGGCGCCGCTGGTCGGGCCTTCCTGCAACAGGATCAGCTTCGAGGTCGTGGTCTTGCCGCAGCCCGATTCACCGATCACCCCAAGGGTTTCGCCCGGATCGACCGCGAAATCGATGCCGTCGACCGCCTTGACCCAGCCAATCTGGCGGCGCGGGAACAGCGCGATCGTCACCGGAAAGTGCTTGGTGAGCCCTTCAACTTCCAACAGCGGCGGCGACATCGAGACCCTTTGCGGATTGCCCGTATTGCGGCTCGGCACGCCAGCAACGCGCCCGCCATTCGCCGCCGACCCGGATTTCACCGGGTTCCTCGATGCTGCAGCGCGGCATCGCCTCGGTACAGCGCGGGTGGAAGGCGCAGCCCGACGGCAGCGAGGCCAGATCGGGCGGCTGGCCAGGGATCGCGAACAGCTTCTCCTTGCTGCCGAGCTTCGGCATCGAGCCGAGCAGGCCCTTGGTGTAGGGGTGCTGCGGCGAATTGAAGAGGTCGCGCACCGCGCCGGCCTCGACGATCTTTCCGGCATACATGACCGCCAGCTTGTCGCACATGCGGGCGACGATGCCGAGATTGTGGGTGACGAAAATCACCGCGACGCCGGTCTCCTGCTGCAGCTCCTTCAAGAGGTCGAGATATTGCGCCTGGATCGTCACATCGAGATTGGTGGTCGGCTCGTCGGCGACGATCAGCCGGGGACCACCGGCCAAGGCGATCGCGCCGACAATGCGCTGGCGCATGCCGCCCGACATCTGGTGCGGATATTCGCGCATGCGCTGCGCCGGCGAGGGGATGCGCACCGCATCGAGCAATTGGCGGACGCGCTGCCGCAAGGAGCGCCCACGGATGCTCCGATGGTAATAGGCCGGCTCGGCGACCTGGGTATAGATACTGAACAGCGGGTTCAGCGAGGCCATCGGATCCTGCAGGATCATCGCGATCTGCGCGCCGCGGACGCGACGCATTTCGCTCTGGCTGAGCTGGGCGAGGTCCTTGCCGGCGAACTCGATACGGCCGCCGACGATCCGCGCGGCCGGCGGCAACAATCCGACGATCGAGAGGCAGGTGGTGGTCTTGCCGCAGCCGGATTCGCCGACGATGCCGAGCGTCTCGCCTTCGTTGAGCGTGAAGCTGACGTCGTCGACCGCCTTGATCACCCGCGCGCCGCCGAACGAGACGTAATGCGTCTCCAGATTGGTGACCTCTAACAGCGGCTGCATCTAATACAGCACCCGCGTCACAGATTGCGCAGCTGCGGGTCGAGGCGGATCCGCAGCCAGTCCCCGAGCAGCTGCGTCGCCAGCACGACCATCATGATGCAGAGCCCCGGCAGGACGGTCAGCCACCAAGCGCCTACCATCAGCATCGACCGGCCATCGGCCAGCATCGAGCCCCAGGCCGGTTCCGGCGGCGGCACCCCGACGCCAAGAAAGGACAGCGAGGCTTCGGCGATGATCACAACGCCGATTGTCAGGCTGGCGAGCACCATCGCGGAATTCAGCACATTCGGCAGGATGTGCCGGCGGATCACCCGGGTGCTCGATGCCCCGGCGATCTCGGCCAGCTTGACGAACTCCCGTTCGCGCAAGCTCAACACCTCGCCCCGGATGACACGGGCATAACGCGTCCAATAGACGAGCCCCAGGATGATGATGATGTTCCACATGCTGGGCCCGACCATCGTCGCAAGAAAAATCGCGAAGACGAGCGCGGGCAGGGCGAGCCATGCGTCGGTGAGCCGCATGATCACCAGGTCGGCCCAGCCGCCGAGATAACCGGCCAAAATGCCGAGAGCGGTGCCGATGCCGCCGGCGACGACGGTGCCCATGACGCCGACGATCAGCGATACCCGCGCCCCGAAGATCAGCCGGCTCAATACGTCGCGCCCCTGAAAATCGGTGCCGAGCAGGACGCGGATATCGCCGCCCTGCATCCAGGCCGGCGGGATGAAAATCTTCATGCTCGCGACCGGCTCAGTCGGATCGTAGGGTGCGATGTAGTCGGCGAAAACGGCAATCAGAACAAACGGCACGAGGATCGCCAGCGGCAGCAGCGGCAATCCGCGGAATTGACCGAGCCAGGCGATCGGGGGACGGCCGATTGCGGCGGCGGCCGCCGAGGTTTGCGGCGAGAGGCTTACCATCGCGGGTTACCTTGTCAGCCGAATGCGGGGATCGATGTAGGCATAAAGGATGTCGATCGTCAGGTTGATCAGCACGATCATGATGCCGGCTTCCATCACGACCCCCTGCACGAGCGGGAAATCGCGCTGGAAAATTCCCTCATAGAGCAGCCGCCCGATCCCCGGCCAGGCGAAGATGACCTCGATGATCACCGCTGCGTTGATCATCACGACAAGGTTGACGCCCGCCAGGGTCAGCACCGGGATCAACGCGTTCTTGAAGGCGTGCATCGCGATGACGACGTAGCCCGGCAAGCCTTTCAAACGCGCCAGCTTGATGTATTCGCTGCGCATCACTTCAAGCATGCTGGAGCGGGTCAGGCGCAATAGCGAGGCGGCGAAATACCAGCCGAGCGCCACTGCCGGCATAATCAGGTTGCGCCAACCTCCCTGTCCACTCGTCGGCAACCAGCCGAGCCACACCGAGAAGATCAGGATCAGCACGAGTCCGAGCCAAAACCCGGGCACCGCCAAGCCGAACAACGCGATCACCTTGCCGGCGTTGTCCCAGGCGGTGTTGACCTTGACGGCGGAAATCAGCCCCGCCGGGATGCCGATAATGAAGGAGATCAGGGTAGCCGCGAACGCCAGTTCGAGCGAATTGGGCAGGCGCTGGAAATAGAGCGTGCTGACCGGCATCTGGTAGTTGAAGGATTTACCGAGCTCGCCGGTGAAGATGTTTTTGGCGAAGGCGAGATATTGCACCGGCCAAGGTTGATCGAGACCCCACTCGATGCGAATGCGGTCAAGGTCCTCGGCGCGCGCTCCGGGCTCCGCCAGCAGGCTCACCGGGTCGC
>VAZF01000433.1 GCA_005888425.1 Alphaproteobacteria bacterium | reverse complement strand
ACCGGGACGTTTTCGGCGTGCAGCTGACCGCCGCGATAACGGAAGAACTCATTCACTCGGATAGGTCCTCGGATAGACATCCGGCACGCCGGGCGGCGGCTGCGGATTGCCCTTCTTGCCGCAGCCGGCGAGCGCGAGGGCGATCAACAACAGGGCCATGATGCGGAAAAGCGGGCTCATGCGAGGTATTTCCGGCGCGCGGCGGCGATCGCTTCGCGCACCCGAGGGGGCGCCGTGCCGCCAAAGCTGGCGCGGCTCGCGACCGAACGCTCGACATCGAGAACACCATAGACGGCATCAGTAATCGCCGACTCGACGGCCTGAAGCTCGGTGAGCGGCAGTTCGGCGAGCGAGCAGCCGCGCGCCTCGGCCCGTCTGACGATCTCGCCAGTGATGTGGTGGGCGCGGCGGAACGGCAGGTCGAGCGTCCGCACGAGCCAGTCGGCGAGATCGGTCGCGGTGCTGAATCCGCGCGCCGCTGCGTCGCGCAAGCGCTCGCGGTCGGGACGCATGTCGCGCACGAGACCGGTCATTGCCGCAAGACACAGCTCGAGCGTGTCAGCGGCCTCGAACACCGGCACCTTGTCTTCCTGCATATCCTTCTGATAGGCGAGCGGCAGGCCCTTCATCACCGTCAGCAATGCAATGAGCGCGCCGTTGAAGAGCCCGGTCTTGGCGCGCACCAGCTCGGCGGCATCGGGATTCCGCTTCTGCGGCATGATCGAACTGCCGGTCGTAAAGGCATCGCTGAGCCGGATAAAGCCGAAGGCGTCGCTCGACCAGATGACGACCTCCTCCGCAAAGCGCGACAGATGCGTGCCGGCCAGCGCCGCGGCGGCGAGAAACTCGACCGCGAAATCGCGGTCGGAGACGGCATCGATCGAGTTCGCGGCCGGGCGGTCGAAGCCGAGCGCGGCGGCGGCCCGGTCGCGGTCGATCGGAAAAGCGGTGCCGGCGAGCGCGGCGGCGCCGAGCGGGGACTCATTGAGGCGGCGGCGGCAGTCGGCGAAGCGGCCACGGTCGCGCCCGAGCATCTCGACATAGGCCATCAGATGGTGGCCGAAAGTCACTGGCTGCGCGATCTGCAGATGCGTAAAGCCGGGCATGACGCAATCGGCATGTGCCTCGGCCTGACCGAGAAGCGCGCCCTGACATTCCCGGAGCGCGGCATCGAGGCGGTCGATTGCGTGGCGAACCCAGAGGCGGAAATCGGTCGCCACCTGATCGTTGCGCGACCGCGCGGTGTGCAAGCGGCCCGCCACCGGCCCGATCAGCTCGGCGAGCCGCGCCTCGATATTGAGATGGATGTCCTCGTGCTCGTCGCGGAAGACAAAGCTCCCCGCCTCGATCTCGCCGCGGATCTGCTCTAGACCGCGGGCAATCGCTTCGCCATCTTCGGGCGACAGGATGTTCTGCGCGACGAGCATCGCGCAATGCGCCTGGGAGCCGGCGATATCTTCGGCATAAAGGCGCTTGTCGACACCGATCGAGGCATTGATGCGGCGCATGATCGCGGCCGGGCCCTCGGCGAAACGGCCGCCCCATAGAGCATTCGGCCCGGCGGCGCCGGGGCCGGCGGGATCACGCTCGCCGGGATCGGACCCGGGCGGGGCGGGCCGTCTTTTGGCCTCTTTCGGCACGGTCGCGGTCGCGCTCCTGCTCGCAGTTGGGGCCGCCCTTGCGGCCGAGCCAGACCTCAAACCCGGCGAGTTTATCGCGGCCTCGCCGCCGCAACCAGCACCCGAACTCTCGTTCCAGGATCTCTCTGGCAATTGGGTGGCTCTCGCCGATTTCAAGGGCAAGCTGGTCCTGCTCAACCTGTGGGCGACGTGGTGCCAACCCTGCCTCAAGGAAATGCCGTCCCTCGAAAAGCTGCAGGGGAGCCGCGAGGACAAGCTCACCGTGGCGGCGGTTTCCGAGGACCGCGGCGGCAAGAACATCGTCGAGCCGTTCATCGCGAAGCTCGGTCTCGACAAGGTCAAACCCTATCTCGACCCAAAAAGCGCAGTCGGGCACGCCTTTTCGGTGCGCGGCCTGCCGACGACCCTGATTATCGACAGCGGCGGCAAGGTGGTCGGCCGGGTCGAGGGCGCGGCCGAATGGGATTCCGACAAGATGGCGAAAGTCTTGCAGCCGTTTCTGCCCGAGGTATCCGAAGATGCGAAGCTCAAGCGGGCGGAGCGCTGAGCACCTGTTTGAGGAACGCGCCGCCGCGCTGCAGCCCCTCGGGATCGATCGCGTGTTCGATCCCCGGGCACGCCAAAGTCTCGACCGGAACGCCGGCGGTTTTGAGGGCGGCTTCCGCATCCGCCAGCGACTCGAAGGGCACGAGCGGATCGTGGGTGCCGTGCACCAGCAAGACCGGCGGGCGCGAGCGCAACTCGCTCGCCAAGAGCTCCGGCGCGATCAGCCGGCCGGAATAGCCGAGGATGCCGGCGAAGGGCTTGGCGCGGCGCAGCCCGATATAGAGCGACATCATCGTGCCCTGCGAGAAGCCGACGAGCGCCGTGTCGGCTTCGGTAAGCCCGCGCTTCCGCAATTCCTCGTCGATAAACGCGTCGAGCGATGGCACGGCGGCGCGCAACCCTGCGAGCAGTGCGGCCGGTGTGCGGTCCTGAACACTGAACCACTGATAGCCGTAAGGCGCCATGTCGCAGGGGAACGGCGCGTTCGGAGAGATGAACTCGGCATCCGGCACGACCCGCCCCCAACGTTGCTGAAGGCCGATCAAATCGTTGCCGTCGGCCCCGAGTCCGTGCAGCAGAATGACGAGCCGGCGCGGCTTACCGCCGGAGAGGGGCGGACGGCTCGGTCCGGTCAACTGGCCCAGCATCGGCGGCGGCTCCTGAAGGATGAGAGGATCATCGCGAGGCATAGCCGATCCGCCGCGCGGCTGTCATCAGCGGCGGCGGGGGGCGAGGCGTGAGCGCTGACAGCGTAGTCACGCGGTTTGCGCCAAGCCCGACCGGGTATCTGCATCTCGGCCATGTGCGTTCGGCGCTGGAGGGATGGCGCGCGGCGCGCGAAGCGGGCGGGCGCTTTCTGTTGCGCATCGAGGACATCGACCACACGCGCTGCCGCGCGGAATACACCGAGGCGATCCTCGAGGATCTGCGCTGGCTCGGGCTCGATTGGGATGGGCCGATCCGCCGTCAATCCGAGCATTTCGACGATTACCGCGCGGCGTTGTCGAAGCTCGACGCGATGGGGCTGCTCTATCCCTGTTTTTGCACGCGACGGGAGATCCAGGCCGAGATCGCGCGGGCCGGCGGCGCGCCGCAAGGAGATATGGGTGCGCCGTATCCCGGCATTTGCCGCAGCTTGAGCGCGGCGGAACGGGAAGGGCGCAGGCAAAGCGCCGCCGATTACGCCTTGCCGCGGCCGATCCGGCGGCGCTCGGCGATGTCGTGTTGGCGCGCAAGGAGGTGCCGACGAGCTATCACCTCGCGGTGACGGTCGACGACGCATTGCAAGGCGTGAGTTTGGTGACGCGCGGGATCGATCTGTTCACCGCGACGCATATCCACCGCCTGTTGCAGGCCTTGCTCGATCTCCCGACGCCGCATTACCGGCACCATCCGCTGCTGACCGACGCGAGCGGAAGGCGGCTGGCGAAACGCGACCGCGCGCTGACGATCCGCGCGATGCGCGCCGCCGGATGCACGCCCGAGGCGGTGCTGGCCGCGGCTCAGTCGAGCGGGCGGTGAAGACCGCTCGCGACATCGAGATATTCGGGGTCCTCGACCGAAATGAGCCCGTGCCGGAGCGCGAAATCGAGGATCACGAGGTTGACGTTGAACTTGAAATCATCGGTCTTGCGTACCCGATCGACCACCGCTTCGGCCGGCATCAGATCAAAGCGGACGATCTCGCCATCGCTGTTCTTCGGTTCGAACGCGTCCGGCAATTTGACGTCGTAGACAAACAGCACATCGTCGCGGATGCCGAGCTCGGTCTCCATGCAATAGGTGACGGCGCCGACCGGCACGGCATCCTTCACCAGGAATTCGGGGATGCCGCCCTCCTCCTCACTCTCCTTGACGAGCGTCTCGTAGATGCCGTGGCCGTTTCCCATGCCGCCGGCGACGATGTTGTCGAGCTTGTCGGGCGCGACGCGCTTGTCGGGCGCGCGGCGGCCGATCCAGAGATGCAGGCGGCCATCGACAAAACGGTAGCCGTTGAGATGCACGCCATAGGCGCGCACGCCGAAAAACGGCACGGCGCCGCGATCGAGCCGGAAGAGCGGCTTGTCGCCCCAGCGCGCCATGACATCAAAGGTCTCGTTGCGCCATTTCGGGATATTGCGCTCGGCGACGAGCGCCTCGAC